>JAHFFQ010000065.1 GCA_023247875.1 Candidatus Omnitrophota bacterium
TGATACGTTGATCAAAGCTTTCCGTACTAATCAGGATGTGCATCGGCTGACTGCTTCCCTGATTAACAATATTCCTGAGAGTGAAGTCGAAGACGGTATGCGCGAAACGGCTAAAAGAGTTAATTTCGGGATCATCTATGGACAGAGCTCTTATGGGTTAGGCAGGGACTTGAGCATTCCAGTACAACAGGCTCAAGACTTTATTGACGCTTATTTCTTGCGTTACCCGAAGGTAAAGGATTATATAGATGCGCAGATCAAAAAAGCGCAAGAATCCGGATTTGTCACCACACTTTTAGGCAGGAGAAGGTATATCCCGGAGATCAACAATAAGAATATGGGGATCCGGCAGTTTGCCCAGCGCCAGGCGGTAAATACTCCTATACAGGGTACAGCCAGCGATCTGATAAAGCTGGCGATGATCAGGATAGCACAAGTGATCAAAGAGAAGGGTTTAAAGGCTAAAATGATCCTGCAGATCCACGATGAGCTGGTCTTTGACCTGCCGCATTCCGAGTTGCCTGTTTTTTCCGCGATGGTCAAGGATAAAATGGAGCAGGTGATGAAGCTGGATGTTCCGATAAGGGTGGATATGAAAAAGGGGAAAAATTGGCTGGAGATGGAGGCGGTTAAATGAAGATAGCGATGATCGCTTCTGAAGTGGTGCCCTTTGCCAAGACCGGAGGCCTGGCCGATGTGGCGGGTGCATTGCCTATTGCCCTGGAGGAGTCCGGGTGCGAGGTGATCATCATTATGCCCGGATATAAATGCGTAAGCCAGGCTAAATTAAAGATAACCCGGGTTTCCAAAGATATATCGTGCGCAATTGTGGGTAAGAAGATAAAAGTGTACTTTGTGGAGAATGAACTTTATTTTAACCGCGACGGCCTGTATATGGATAAGCAGGGTGATTACAAGGATAACCTGGAGAGGTTCGCTTTCTTCTGCCGTAAGAGCCTGGCTCTATTAAAGGAAATAAATTTCAGCGCCGATATCCTGCATTTGCACGACTGGCAGTCAAGCCTGGTCAGCGTCTACCTGAAAGATCTTTACGCCGGGCAGCCTTTTTACAGCAGGATGAAAAGCATCCTGACTATCCACAATATCGGCTATCAGGGGCTTTTCCCGGGAGAGGATTTCCCGAAGCTTGGTTTGGACAAAGGGCTTTTTGATATTTCCGGGCTTGAATTCTATGGACGGATCAACCTGTTAAAAGGCGGAGTAATATTTTCGGAGCTCATCAATACCGTCAGCCCGACCTATGCTTTGGAGATCCAGGAAACTAAATTCGGGTTTGGCCTGGAGGGTTTGTTAAAGCAGCGTAAGAACGATCTAAGCGGGATATTGAACGGCCTGGATTATTCCATCTGGGGCCCGGCTACAGATAAATTTATCATCCGGGATTTCTCTCAAAGGAATGTAGAGGGCAAGGCGCTTAATAAGGAGGATCTGCAAAAGGCATGCTCCCTGCCCGTTGCTAATGAGATACCTGTGCTGGGTATTGTTTCCCGCCTGGCCGAGCAGAAAGGTTTTGATATTCTTACGGATTCCCTGGATGAGATCTGTAAAACAGGGGCGCAGCTGGTTATCCTGGGCACCGGTAACCTGAAATACCATCAAATACTGAAAAAGGCCGCGAAAAAATATCCTAAGGCGATATCTCTAAACTTAAGATTTGATGACCCCCTGGCGCATAAGATCTACGCCGGCAGTGATGTCTTCCTTATGCCTTCAAGTTATGAGCCCTGCGGACTGGGGCAGATGATAGCTTTGTGTTACGGGACGATCCCGCTGGTTTTTAAGACCGGAGGGCTGGCTGACACTATAAATGAGGATAACGGTTTTGTTTTCTCCAGGTACACTAAGGATGAGCTGGTAAAAGCCGTCAGGAGAAGCCTGGCGGCCTTTAAAGATAAGAAAAAGTGGGCTAGCCTCATGCATAACGCCATGCAGTGTGATTTTTCCTGGGAGGCCTCCGCTAAAAAATACATCCGGTTATATGAAAAAGCAAAAGAAAAATAAATTTATACTGGGGGTCACCGGGGGAATAGGGACTGGCAAGAGTACTGTTGCCAGGTTATTTAAAACCCGCAGCTGTGAATTGATCGATGCCGACAAGCTGGCGCATCAGTCCCTTTGCCGGGGAGGAACTGTCTATAAGAAGATCGTAAGTTTCTTCGGCCCGGGCATCCTCAAGAAGGACAAGAATATCGACCGGCAAAAACTGGCAGGGATCGTATTTCTCCATAAGCCGGCATTAGAAAAGCTTAATTCTATCATGCATCCGGCATTAAAAAAAGAGATTTTCCGGCGGATCAGTAATTCCCGGAAAAGGATCATCATATTGGATGCGGCATTGATCATTGAGGCAGGCTTAAGGAGGAAGCTTGATAAATTGGTGGTGGTTACGGCTAAAAGGGGCCAGCAGTTGAAGCGTTCCGGCCGCAAATTGGCCATAAATAACAGGCAGGCACGTTTAAGAATGAAATCTCAGATTTCGCAAGATGAGAAATCGCGTTTTGCGGATTTTATCATAGATAACAGCGGCTCAATTAATAAAACCAGAAAACAAGTTCTAGCAATAAGGAGGGCCCTTGTTCGCCAAAGCTCACAAGGGTTTTCTAAGTAAAAGCTAAAAGGAGGAAGTTGTGGAAAAGTTAGATATTAAGAATCTCAAGGACATGAAGATCACTGAACTGAATAAGCTGGCTAAGGAATTGAACGCCAACGGGACCAGCGGATTAAAAAAACAGGACCTGATTTTTAAGATACTGCAGGCCCAGGCGGAAAAAGAGGGGTTGATGTTCGGTGAGGGGGTCCTTGAGATCCTTTCCGAGGGGTTCGGATTCCTAAGGAGCCCGAACTATAATTACCTGCCCTGCCCGGATGATATTTATATCTCTCCTTCGCAGATCAGGAAATTCGACCTGCGTACCGGAGACACTGTCAGCGGCCAGATCCGTCCGCCGAAGGAGGGGGAGAAATATTTCGCCCTGCTTAAGGTTGAGGCGGTGAATTTCGAGAACCCGGAGAATGTGAAGGAGAAGGTGCTTTTTGACAATCTCACGCCCGTGTATCCGCGCCAGCCGTTTGGCCTGGAGACCAAGCCGGATGAGGTGTCCATGCGGATTATGAGCCTGCTTACTCCTATCGGAAAAGGCCAGCGCGGCTTGATCGTCGCCCAGCCGTATAGCGGTAAAACCGTTTTATTGCAGAAGATCGCTAATGCCATTACCAGCAATAACCCGGATGTGATCATGATCGTCCTCCTGATCGATGAGCGTCCCGAAGAGGTCACGGATATGCAGCGTAATGTCAAAGGAGAGGTCATTTCCTCTACATTCGATGAGCCGCCGGAGAGGCACGTGCAGGTAGCCGAGATCGTCCTGGAGAAGGCTAAGCGTTTAGTCGAGCATAAGCGGGATGTAGTTATCCTGCTGGATAGTATAACCCGCCTGGCGCGCGCTTACAACTCGGTGATCCCGCACAGCGGCAAGGTCCTTTCAGGAGGTATTGATTCCAACGCCCTGCAAAAGCCCAAAAGATTCTTTGGCGCGGCCCGCGCGGTGGATGAAGGTGGAAGTTTGACCATCATTGCCACGGCACTGGTAGATACCGGAAGCCGCATGGATGAAGTTATCTTCGAAGAGTTCAAAGGCACAGGCAATATGGAGACCCAGCTTGACCGCAACCTCTTCCAGCGCAGGATCTATCCGGCCATTGACATCAAGCGCTCCAACACCCGCCATGAAGAGCTCCTGGTCAAGCCGGATGTTCTGCAGAAGACCTGGATCTTAAGGAAGGTGCTCAATGAGTTGAATAACGTGGAGGCCATGGAGCTGCTGATCGATAAATTGAGCAAGACAAAGAATAACGAAGAGTTTCTAAACAGCATGAACCAGAAATAAGTGAGGGCATAAGTTATGGAGCGCGAAATGCGACATAACTTATTTGCCCGAACTTATCCTCGCCAGCAGGGCGAGCGAGGATCTTGTCATAATAAGGAGGAATAAAATGAAAGAGAAGACTCACCCCAATTACAAAGAGAGCACGATCATCTGCGCCTGCGGAGAGACGGTGCACACCCGTTCAACCAAACCGAGCATTCGGGTCGAGATCTGCTCAAAGTGCCACCCATTCTTTACCGGCAAGCAAAAGCTGGTGGATTCCGCCGGCCGCGTGGACAAGTTCATGAAGAAGTACGGCAAGAAGTAATATGCACGAACAGCTGGAAAAATTAGAGGCCCGCTATGAGGAGCTGGAGCAGCTTTTAGCTGCTCACGGAAGCATTGCCGACCGCCAGCAGTATAATAAACTGGCCAAGGAGCTTTCCGACCTCAAACCGGCGGTTTCTCTCTTCCGGGAGTATAAGGGGATGCTTAAAGAGATGAAAGATCTTGAAGCGGTCCTGGTTCAAAAGCATGACAAGGATTTTCTGGAGCTTGCTCAGGATGAGTCCAGGGAGCTGGCCTCTAAGCTGGGAGATCTGGAGTCACGCCTTAAGAAACTTTTGGCGGGAGAGGATAAGGACGCCGGCCGCGATGCTATCGTGGAGATCCGGCAGGGAACAGGCGGGGATGAGGCAGGGCTTTTTGCCGCTGACCTTTACCGCATGTATACAAAATATGCCGCCAGTAAAGCCTGGGTCATCGAGCCGATGTCCTCCAGCACTAATGAGGCCGGGGGGATAAAAGAGATCATCTTCAGCGTAAAGGGGAAGGATGCCTTTCGCCGGCTTAAGTTTGAAAGCGGGGTGCACCGGGTGCAGCGGGTCCCAACTACCGAGGCGCAGGGCCGCATCCATACCTCAACCGCGACGGTGGCGGTGCTGGTAGAGCCCGAAGAGTTTGACCTGGCCATCGAGCCCAAAGATTTAAGGATAGACACTTACCGTTCAAGCGGACCGGGCGGACAGCATATGCAAAAAACCGACTCGGCGGTGAGGATCACGCATATTCCCACCGGCACTGTGGTCGCCTGCCAGGATGAGCGCTCACAGATAAAAAATAAGGCCAAGGCAATGAGGATCCTGCGCGCCCGGATCCTGGAGGACAAGATTGAAGCTGAAGCAAAAAGGTTATCCAGCGCCAGGAAGACCCAGATCGGCACCGGAGACCGCAGTGAAAAGATCCGCACTTATAATTTTCCCGACCGCCGGGTTACCGACCACCGGATTAATTTTACAACCCACCAGTTAGAGGCGGTCTTAGAAGGACAGATGGATGAACTATTTGATGCTTTATTAAAGGCAGAGGAAGAGAAGAGGAATGAACGAAGCTGAGCTGGTTCTAACCCATGTTTTGAATTGCGACAGGTTATCTTTATACCTGGATAAAGACAGGGAGCTGGATAAAGATAAAAGCGCATTGGTTTCTTCTATATTAAAACGCAGGCAAACCTGCGAGCCCCTGCAGTATATTCTGGGCTCCATTGAATTTATGGGCTTAAAATTTATGGTGGACAAACGCAGCCTTATCCCCAGGCCGGAGACCGAGATATTGGTTGAGCAGGCGATCATAATAGCCGCGAAGCTAGGCCGGTCAGCCGGCAAGCAACCGGAAATATTAGATATCGGGACCGGTTCAGGCTGTATCGCCGTATCTTTAGCTAAAAATATCAAAGGTTGCAGGATAACCGCGGCTGATATTTCTCCGGAGGCGTTGGAACTGGCACAGCAGAACGCGGATTTACATCAGGCGCAGATTGATTTTATCCAAAGCGATTTATTTGCCTCTTTGCCCGGCAGGAGCTTTGACATGATCATCAGCAACCCACCTTATATACCAACCCCGGAACTGAAGGGTTTAGCCAGAGAAATATCTTTTGAGCCGGTTTTGGCTTTGGATGGAGGCAGGGATGGCCTGGATTTTTACCGCCGGATGATCAGCCAGGCTCACCGGTATTTAAATAACGGAGGTTTTTTACTTATGGAGATCGGTTTTGGCCAGGCCAGGCGGATAGAAAATATGCTGAAAGAATCAGGAAAATTTGAGATAATAGAAATAGTTAAGGATTATAACGGCATAGAGAGAGTGATGGTATCATGGATAAGCTGATTATTGAGGGTGGGGCGAAATTAAAAGGGGAGGTAACTGTTTCCGGGGCAAAGAACGCGGTGTTGCCTATCCTGGCAGCCACCCTGCTTACCGATGAGCCGTGCCTGATAAAAAACGTGCCGAATCTGCGCGACACTAACAGTATGCTTAAATTATTGCGCTCCCTGGGAAAGAGCGCTGAGTTTGATAAGGGTAAGGTCATGGTATCTAAGGGCCGGGAGACGAATTATATCGCCGAATATAAATTGGTTTCTACAATGCGCGCCTCATTCTGCGTTTTGGGGCCGCTGCTGGGAAAATTGCGCAGGGCCAAGGTTTCCCTGCCCGGAGGATGCGTTATCGGGGCCAGGCCGGTGGACCTGCATCTTAAAGGGGTCAAAGCGCTGGGCGCGGATATCAACATTGATGCCGGTTATGTGGAGGCCAAGGCAAAGAGGCTGCACGGCGCCTATCTTTATCTGGGCGGGGTTTACGGTTCTTCGGTCTTGGCTACCGACAATGTAATGATGGCCGCGGTTTTGGCTGATGGCAAGACCGTAATTGAATCCGCGGCCTGCGAGCCGGAGGTGGTTGATCTGGCGGAGTTCCTGATCAAAATGGGCGCTAAGATCAAAGGCCAGGGCACACCGATCATCGAGATAGAAGGAGTAAAACATTTACGCGGGGCAATCCATTCCATCATCCCGGACCGCATTGAAGCAGGGACCCTGATCTTAGCTTCACTTATTACCGGAGGGGACATATTGATCAAGAACGTGCAGATCCGGCACCTGGGAGCATTGATCGATAAGTTGGATGAGGCAGGGGCGCATCTGGGGCATAGCGACGGAGCTTTGCGCGTAAAGGGCAACAGGAGATTAAAAGCAGTGAACATCACTACTCTTCCATATCCCGGATTTCCCACGGATATGCAGGCGCAGATGATGAGTTTAATGTCGGTTACCAGAGGCATCAGCGTGATCACCGAGAAGATCTATCCGGACAGGTTTATGCATGTCTCTGAGCTTAACCGTATGGGGGCGCATATCCAAAGAGAGGGTCCGCATGCCATCGTTGAAGGGACAAAAAGTTTATCCGGCGCTCCGGTTATGGCCAGCGACCTGCGGGCATCCGCCTGCTTAGTCCTGGCTGGCCTGGCTGCCAGAGGCAAAACATCCATATCCAGGATATACCATCTGGAGCGCGGCTATGAGAACATTGAAAAGAAATTGATCAATCTGGGCGCGAAAGTATGGAGAGAAAAAGAATGATACTGATGATCGATAACTACGATTCTTTTACCTATAACCTGGTGCAGTATTTAGGGGAATTAGGCCAGGAGGTTAGGATATTCCGTAATGACGCGTTGACGATAAATGATATCAAGAAACTGAAACCCGCCAAGATCGTGATCTCTCCTGGGCCCGGGAGGCCGGAGGATGCCGGGATCACCTGCGAAGTTATCCGGGAATTCGCCGGCAAAATTCCCATCCTGGGGGTTTGCCTCGGCCATCAGGCAATAGGTTATGTTTTTGGAGGCAGGGTGGTGCGGGCCAGGAGGCTTATGCACGGTAAAACCTCCAAGATATATCATAATAAAAAAGATATTTTTAGAGGGATACCCAATCCCTTTGTGGCTACGCGTTATCACTCTTTGCTGTTGGCCAGGGAAGACTTTCCCGGCTGCCTTGAAATAACCGCCGAGACCCGCGAAAAAGAGATAATGGGACTAAAACATAAAGTATATCCGGTTTGGGGGGTGCAGTTCCATCCCGAATCCATCCTTACCAAAAGCGGCAAGCAGCTGCTGGATAATTTTCTTAAGTTAAAATGATCAAAGAGCTGATCCATCAATTGATTGATAAGCAGGACTTAAGCGCTTCGCAGATGCAGCAGGTGATGCAGGAGATCTTAAGCGGGGCGACAGATACCGCGGATATCGTGATGTTTTTATCCGCGCTCAATGAAAAAGGCCAGACCGTCAGCGAGCTGACCGCGGCTGTAAACGT
>JAHFFQ010000066.1 GCA_023247875.1 Candidatus Omnitrophota bacterium
TACCCCAGGCGTTCGGGAATACCGGCCAGAAAAGTCAGCAAATGCACGCGGTTAGCAGGATGCAGGATGATTGCCAAATCAAATTTTTTCTTCTTAAGCCTGGAGGCAAATTTAAGGGAACCAAACAGGCCTCTATGCTTTCCCTCCTTATCATAAACAATAACCTCATCCAGATAGGGATTTCCCTCTACGATATCCCTGGCATACGGGGAAACCATCATCGAGATATATGCCTGAGGAAATTTCTGCCTTAAGGCTTTAATTACCGGGGTGGATAACAACACATCGCCTATGCGGTCAGTACGGACAATAAGGATCCGGCGATATTGTTGGCCGTCTTTTTCGCGGGCTAACCCGCTTATATCTTCAAGCATGAATTGAATCTGGCTAAGCACATCCTCCGGCTTTATGCTGGAGAGGCATGCCAGAGAACCAAAAGAGCACTGCGCTTTTTCGCATGGCCGGCAGAAGATATCTTTTTTTATGACTATATTCTTCCCTGACCAGGGGCCGTATTTTTTCTCATCGGTAGGCCCGAATATCGCCGCCACCGGCACATCCAGATAACTGGCCAGATGCATCACCGCGCTGTCATTGGTGATCAAAAGCCGCGCCTTCATTAACAAAGCCGCCAATTGGCTAATTGTAGTTTTGGCGCAAAGGTCAATAACCTTTCCACCGGAACCATCCCGGATATAATCGCATACGGGCCTGTCCCCTGCGTCCCCTGCTAAAGCTATCTGCCAACCTTGCGCGCTTAGCCTGCGGCAGAGCCGCCTGAAGTTCTCCTTATCCCAGCGTTTTACATCGCTTCTTGCCCCGGGAGCAATCACGATCAGCTTATCCTCATTGCCGGATTTATGCCGGAGCAGAATATCATCAATATATTTTTTATCCCCGGGGGTTATCCCTATTGACTGGGGTATTTTATTCTCGGGAATAAACTCCGAAAGGCCGGCCCAGTACAGATGCCTATCTTTCATATGCCTGAACTTTCCGGAAATCACTCGCAAAGGTGAACTTCTTTTCTTAGCAGGCAGAAAGGCGCCGAAGAAGCTGTTGCGCAGGTCCACAACTTCATCAAAACCCTCCCTGCTTAAGGAGAAAAATAATTTTATTTTCTCTCTCATCCCAGCATGCTTATCAAAGATGACCACCTTCTCTATGGCGGGATTATTAGCAAATATCTCTTTGGGCCTGGGTGGCACAAGGCAGGTGAACTTTCCTCGCGGGTATTTCCGGCGCAAGGCATCCAACACGGGAAGGGTCAGGATACAGTCCCCGATATTGCTTAAGGTTATAAAAAGTATCTTCATGCCTGCCTTATTTTTTTAACTTCTGCCAGGACATCATCCGGAGTAACCGCGGCCATGCAGCGGTTATCCCAGCAATTTACCTTATAACAGGGTATTACGCAGCCGACATCTTTTTGCAGGATCACTACATTGGTTTCCGGATAAGGGCCGGTGATCTCCCTGGCTGTCGGCCCGAAGATGGCGATTATCTTTTTCGCCCCCACGGCATTGGCGATATGCAGAGGCCCTGTGTCAGCGGTAACAAAAAGATCCGCCCTCTTTGCCAAAGCACCCAATTGCTTTATATTAAAAACCCCGCAGGCAACCAGCGGCTTCTCCTTCATCCCATCTTGGATCTGCTTTGCCAGAGTCAGGTCCGCGACACTTCCGGTAATGATCACCTTGGCCTTAAGCTCAGCAATCAACTTATCGGCCAATCCCTGCCAGTGCTCTTTAGGCCAACGCTTGGGGCGCCAGTTCCCTCCCGGATTAAGCGCCACAACAAAATCTTCCGGGCTGACGGAATTCCTGATTAGAAAATCATCCACCGCCTTTTGATCCTCGGGGCTGAAAACAAAATCCAGGTACCTGTCCTCCACGCGCAGGCCGGCCTTTTCAATGACATCCAGGTAATAATCTATGCGGTGCAGGGAATCCTTCTTGGGAGGAGCGATCTTTTTGGTCAGGAGGAATGCGCGCTTTTTAGTATAATGGCCGATCCTCTCCTCGATTCCGGCCAGCCGGCAGAGAAGCGCGCGGCTGAATGAGCGGTGCAGCAGGAACACCGTATCAAAACCCTTATTCTTCAGCAGCCTCACGAAGTTAAGCTTGGAAAATATCCCTTTATGCCTGTCCCTCTCGTCAAAAATGATTATTTCATCCAGGCAAGGGTTGTCTTTCAATACGAGGTAGCATCGGCTGGGGATAGCGCAGGCAATGTAGCTGTCGGGATAATTCCTGCGGATATTGCGCAGTGTCGCTGTAGAGAACAAAACATCACCCAGCCAATTGACGTTAAATATAAGTATGCGTTTTGCCAAAAGTTCCTTTGTCATTTGCGTTTATGCTTCCGGAAAGAATTATAATACCCGCTTAGCCTTGCCCAGAAATCAAAGAGGTTATCGGAGCTCGGTGAGACGCGCACCCTTTTGATCGCGTATGGATCATAGCTTGAATAATCTCTTCCCAGGGCGGTAGCTACGGCGTATTTATAACCTGCTTCTTTTACCAGCTCTTTTATATGAGGAGTAAATAAACCTCCCACATAACAAAATCCATCAACCGGGGTTTTGAGCCTCTCCTCAAACATTTTCTTGGAATCAATGATCTGCCTTCTTAATTCTGCCTCGGATTTTATATCGATCAAAGGCTCAGGCCCCAGAGTATGGCTGCCGATAGCGATCAGGCCGGATGCCTGCATTTCCCTGATCTGCTCCCAATTCAGGCGGTCGCCTTGAGGCCTGCCAACTTCATTATAAATGACGAATATTGTCGCCGGTAAACCAAATTTTTTTAAAACCGGATAGGCGTAAATATAATTATCCTTAAAGCCGTCGTCAAAAGATATGGCAACGGTCTTGGGAGGTGCTTTCTTTTTATCGTGCATCAGGCGGCTTACCTCCTCCAAGGTAACGACATTATAACGCTGCGACTTTAAAAACCGCATTTGCCTTTCGAATGACTCCGGAGAAACTATCAGGCTGCGCATTTGCTGATTAGTTTTCGGATTTACCGAGTGATACATTAGCACCGGGACCATATACAAGCCCCTGGCATAACTAAAGAAAATGGCGGCAATAATCAGAATACAGGAAATAAATATTAATCTTCTTTTTCTAAGCATTTTTTATAAACCCTCTCGGTTTGATCCACCATATTCTCCCTTGAGAAATTTTCCATAATGAATTTGCGGGCCTTCATTCCCAGCTCCTTGCGCAACGGCCGGTCACCAAGCAATTTAATCATCGCTTGAGCTAATCCGGCAGTATCAGCCGGTTCAACCAGCAGGCCGTTTTCCTTATCCCGGATCAGGGTCTTGATCCCGCCCACGGATGAACCCACGACTGCCAGCCCCTGCGCCATCGCCTCCATCAACGCCAGGCCCAGCCCTTCCTGTAATGAAGGCATGACAAAAACATCCATTGCCGCCAGTATATCCCGGTTACTCCCCGCCTCCGCCAGGAATAAAACATTGTCTTTAATCCCTAAATCATTTGCCTCCTCTGCCAGCGCTCTGCCGGTTTTGCCCTCTCCCACGATAAGCAACCTGGCGCAAGGATAGTTTTTTATAACATCCCGCATTGCCTGAAGAAGATAGGTATGGCCTTTTACATCGGATAGCCGGGCGATAATACCCACCAGGAACCCGTCATTTACACCCAACTCTTTCCTTATCTTTTCTCTTGCCGAAAAATCCCCGAAACTTGCCGTATCTATGCCGTTATTTATTACGCTTATCTTTTTCTCATCCAGCTTAAAATCCAGGAGCAGATGCTCCTTTACCTGGCTGCTTATGGCGATCACGGCCTTGCCCCAGCAAGGAAATAACCTGCGCGATAATTTCGGCTTAAAAAAACCGTGGCAGGTAAATACATGGCTGATCCCCTTATTATAACGGCTTAATAAATCACCCAGAACCTGGGTGGTCCGGCTGTTGGAATGCAGCACATCTATATTAAGCTTTCTGACCTGTCCGCTTAATTTAAAAAAACTGATAATTATCTTCGGGCTGACCTCTTTTTTTGTATTCAGGGGGACACGGATATGCCCTATCCCGGCTTTCTTGAATTTATCCACCAGCCCCCCGCCGCTTGAGGTAACATAAACATTATGCCCATCCTCCTTAAGCCCTCCTCCTAAAGTAAGCAGGTAGCTGGAAATCCCTCCTACATTCAGATGATTGGTGATAAAGAGTATGTTCATTTAAGCAGCTTCTCCACTGCCGCCAGCACCTCTTCCGGGGTGATCGCTATCATACAGCGCTTGGTGCGGCACTTGCTTTTATAACAGGGGGAACAGGACAGATCCTTGTTGATCACAACATAATCCTTCCCCGGAGGCAGATGCCTGGCCGCGTCCGTCGGCCCGAAAAGCGCGATAAAGGGAGTTCCTACCGCCGAGGCTATGTGCAAAGGGGATGAGTCCGCGGAAATAAACACATGGCATTTTTTGATCAGGCTAGCCAGTTCGTTGACGCTGGTCTTGCCGCAGGCATTGATGACTTTGGTATTTTTTAAGGAGCTGATAAGCATATTCGCATAAACCAGGTCATGCTCTGTGCCGGTAACCACCACGCGGATATCCCGGAAACCCAGCTCCTCGCAAAGCTTAAGCAAATACTGGCGCGGCCAAAGTTTGGTGCTCCACTTTTGGGAGGCGCTGATATTGATCCCCACGACCTTCTGTGTTTCGCTAAGCCACTGGCTGTTTAAAAGCTCATCCACATGTTTTACATCCTCAGGCGACGGCCAAAGTTCAAGACGGTTATCCAACAGGTCAATACCGAGCATCTTCAATATCCTGAATTGATGCGTTACCGGGTCAATCCTGGGCTTCAAGTCTTTGATGCGGTGATTGAGCAGGAAGGAAAGCTTCTTATTATCATAACCATACCGGTTAACGCATCCTGAAAGATAAGCCAACATGTGGCTTGAGCGGCTGTTCTGCATGTCAATTGCTATATCAAAGCTCTTTTTCCGCAATATTCTGCCGATATTCCACAGGCCATTAAACCCCTTATCTTTATTCTTTAAGTCACAGACCAGCAGTTCGTCAATGTAGGGGCACCTTAAAAGAACATCCTTGGACTCTTCGCCGACCAGGAAACTGACCTTGAAATTTTCCCGGGGAAATTTCTCCCGGATCGCCCTCAGGGCTGCCGTAGAAAGGATTATGTCCCCCAGAGAAGAGAGTTTGATCATCAGGATCTTAAAATTACTCAGGGCATCGCGGTAAACATCTAAAGTGTTCTTGACCATTAACTCCACATTATATTTTTCTTTAACCTTGGCATAGGCGTTTTCCGCTAAGGCGCGGGCTAACCCCGTATCTTTAAAAATACGCATCGCGGCATCAGCTATTGCTTTGGGATCAGCCGGAGGCACCAAAAGCCCGTTCTCACCATCTTCGATAATATCAACTACCCCTCCTACTTTAGTGGCTACCACCGGAACCCCGGCTGCCTGGGCCTCCACTACCACCCTGCCGAATGCCTCATGGGTAGTGGTAGCTAAAACCACAAGGTCCAGATGCGCCAATATCCCGGGGATATCCCGCTGCGTGCCTAAAAATTCCGTGCAATGCCAAAGCCCGAGCCTGCGCGTTAAAACCTGCACCTCCTCCTTATACGCCTCCTTGGATGCCGGGGCATCCCCGATGATCCAGATCTTCAGCCGGGGCACTGACCTATAGATGCGCGCCATGGCTTTAATAAAATGCAGATGGCCCTTTAAAGGAGTGATCCTGCCGATAATCCCCACATTAAAATCCTCTTTCCTTTTTGCCTGGGGATCAAGGTATTTAAATCTCTCCAGATCCACGCTGCGGGGAACAAGCCTGATCCTTTCATGCGGCACCATAAAATCCTCGATCATATGCCTGGCAATTACATTGCTTAAGACGATCACTCTCTTTGCCCAACCCATCACCAAACTAAAAAAATGCTTCTTGTAATAACCGTGGCAGGTAGTAATAAATACCGCCTTGCCCCTACGGCAGGCAAAAAAAGCGATCCAGGCAGGCACGCGCGAACGGGCATGCACTATTTCTATCTCCTCATTTTTGATGATCTCCGCCAGCTGGGGGATCAATTTAAATATGGAAACAATGGATTTCTTATGCACTGGCAGGGTATAATGTTTAGCCCCGCCTGCCTCCAGCTCCTTGACCAGAGCGCCTCCGGCAGAGACCACCACTGCTTTATGGCCCAGGCGCACCAGGTATTTACAGAGGTCCACTGTCCCGGTCTCTACCCCTCCCACATTGAGTTCGGGTAATATCTGCAATATTCTCATAATATTTTACTTAATGCCTCCGTTACCTTTAAATTATCCTGCGGCAGGCGTACTTGCGGCCTGTTTTTCCATATTTCTTTAATGCTGTCGGCCAGGCATGGGCTTTTCGCCAAATATATATATCCTTTGTCCTGATAATTCTTTAGAAAACGCCGATGCTTCCTGCTTAAACCATCGGCCTTAAATACTACAACGTATTTTCCCGCTGATGCCGCCTCGGAGACCATTGAGATGCTTTCCGGAGAGCTGATCACTATCGCGCTAAGGCCAAGTATCCCGCCTATAACATCAGGATGGTTATTTTCATTAGCGATGACCATAAGCTTGCAGCGGCTATAACTACCAAGTTCATTCTTAATAACCTGCTCTATTTCGGGAGAGGTGCGCCGCGATGTAGAAAGCAGAATATCGGCGTTTAGCTCTTCAGCTGCTCTCTTGATCTCGGATAGCACCCCGGAGATCAACCGGCCGGAGATAGAAAAACCCTTGCTGCTCCCCCCGATCAACACCCCGATGCATAAAGAAGACAGATCACCTTTGACAAAGCCCGACTGTTTTAGTCTCTCTGATTTTTCTTTTAGGAAATCGGCGCCAATTAAATTAAGCGCACCGCTGGTCACCACCACATTCTTTCTTACGGCTGGCCTGTCGTGCTCGGGGATAATTGCCAGGTCAAATTTCTTCAGGCTTAAATTACCCGGACGCATCAAGACAATGGATTTGGCCCGGTTCTGCCGGGCTAACCGGTAATTTACCCCGCTTATCGAGCTGCCGGCAGAAATAATAATATCCGGCTTAAACTTCATCAGGCCGAGCCAGCTTTCCCGGGACTTTACCTCCCGGATAGAAAGATTGGTTTTTATCCCGCGCAAACTCAGCTGCTGGATAATTAATTTAGCCACGCTCTCGGACTGGCGCAGGTGACCGGTTTTTCCGTCGGAGAGAATAAGAAGCTCCTTTTCCCTGCCGTACTTCCATATCTTATAGGTCCAGAGGTATTCATGCGGGTAGAGCCGGACATATTTTTCGTAAATACCAGTCAGCCTCTGCAGGTTCTCCCGCAGGTCTTTTTGGCTGTCCCCGGATCTACTTACCGTATACACCTGGTCCAGGATAACTTTGATGTAAGGTCCCTTGACCCGCGTGTAAAAAGTCGGAATTATGGAGCAACCATATTTTAAAGCCAGCTTCACCGCCCCTGTGGACATAGAGGCCTCCTTACCGAAAAACCTTACTAATTCCCCTCTCCTGCCACCCTGGTCCACGGTCATGCCGATTGCCTCATTCTTTTTAAGTGTTTCGATCAATTGGCGCACCCCGGCATCCTTATGGATGATTTTTGCCCCCAGGTTAAGCCGGTAAGAGTTAAGCAGTGCGTTTAACCCGGGGAAACCCTGGTCGCGCACAAAAAGCACGAAAGGTACCCCGACATTGGCGCAGATAATATTAGAAAGCTCCCAATCGCCCTCATGGACAGCCAGAAAGATCACCCCTTTACCTCTTTTAAAAGCCGCGTCAACATAATCCAGATTTTCTATATGTATGTATTTTTCAAGATACTCTTTGTTTATGCGCGGGATAAAGGATATCTCAATAAGATTCTGGCCGAATGCCCGGTAAGCCCTGCGGGTGATACCTCTTGCCGCCGCGTAGTTCCCGTCCTCTACCACGGCCT
>JAHFFQ010000067.1 GCA_023247875.1 Candidatus Omnitrophota bacterium
GATTTTTAGCCCTTCATTTAAAAGCGTAGACAAGATAAATGAGCGGTTAAGCAGGATCGGTAACCTGGCCAGCGACGGCCGTCCGATATTGGGTTTAGACGCGGCGGAGTTGGCGCGCATTGTCTTTGACATCGACGAAAACTGCATGATCGTCCCCGGGCATATCTGGACCCCCTGGTTCTCTGTATTCGGTTCAATGTCCGGGTTTGATAAGATTGAAAATTGTTTTGAGGAACAGACGGATAAGATATTCGCCCTTGAGACCGGATTATCAAGCGACCCGGCAATGAACTGGCGCTTAAGCGCCTTAGACAGGTTTAGCCTGATCTCCAACAGCGATTCGCATTCCCCCTCTAAAATCGGACGCGAGGCCAATGTCTTTAATTGCGATCTAGATTATAAAACCATACGCGAAGTTTTGAAAACCAAGGACAGGGAAAGATTTTTATACACCATTGAATTTTTCCCCGAGGAAGGCAAGTACCATTTTGACGGCCACCGGCTCTGCGGAGTGCGTTTCTCTCCGGAAGAGACAAAACAAAATAACGGCAGGTGTCCTAAATGCGGCAAACCTGTTACAGTAGGGGTGGCAAACCGGGTGGGAAAACTTGCTGACCGTCCGGAAGGCTTTAAGCCGGAGAATGCCGTACCCTTTAAGAGCATGATCCCCTTTGATGAGATAATCGCCGAAGCAAAAGGTGTGGGTAAGGGTTCGGTAAACGTGGCAAGGGATTATCACAGTTACCTGGCTAAATTCGGAACAGAGTTTGAGGTCTTGCTCAGGGCTTCAAAAGAGGATTTGCTTAAAAACCTGCCGAAAAAGGTAGCGGAGGGGGTTTTACGGGTGCGCCAGGGCAAAGTTAATATCAAGGCGGGCTTTGACGGCGAATATGGTACGATCTCCATATTTGAAGATGGCGAAAAACAGGAAAAAGGGGAGCAACAGCTAAGTTTGTTTTAGATATGCGCCTGTAGCGCAACGGATAGCGCATCAGCCTCCGAAGCTGGTGGTGCAGGTTCAATTCCTGCCAGGCGCAAAAAATATGCGAAAAAAAATAGTAAGTGTTATCGGTGGACGTCACTGTAATGCTGAAGTGGAGCAAATTTCCCATAATTTAGGCGAAAAGCTGGCCAAAGTGGTTGATATGCTCGTTTCTGGCGGCTTGAGTGGAACAATGAAGGCGGTTTGCTCTGGTTTTAAGGCCAAAGGAGGCCTAACTATCGGTATTATACCGGGTTACGATAAAAAAGATGCCAATGAATTTGTAGATATAGTTATTCCTACGGGCATGGGCCTGGCCAGGAATGTGTTGGTGGTTAAGTCCGCGGACCTGGTAGTAGCCCTTCCTGGTGAGGCCGGTACTCTATCTGAGATCGCCTATTGTTTGCAGTTTGGGATCCCGGTGATTAGTTTGGGCTCCTGGGATATTGAGGGTGTTATTAAAGCGGATACTGTTGATGAAGTGGTTACGCAGGCCAAAATAATTTTAGGGGAGAAATGAAATGCAGAAGAAGGTGGTTATTTTAGGAGGAGGCCCGAACAGGATCGGCCAGGGTATTGAATTTGATTACTGCTGCTGCCATGCGGCTTATGCGCTTAAAGAGGAAGGCATAGGCAGTATTATGGTAAACTGCAATCCGGAAACAGTTTCTACCGATTACGATACCTCGGACCGGCTTTATTTTGAGCCGCTTACCTTTGAAGATATTATGAATATCATTGAACTGGAAAAACCGGTAGGGGTGATCGTGCAATTTGGCGGCCAGACACCGCTTAACCTGGCTGTTCCTTTGCGCAAGGCCGGGGTTAATCTTCTTGGAACAAGCGCCGACAGCATTGATATTGCCGAGGACCGCAAACGGTTTAAGCACATGCTTGATAAGCTTGGTCTTCGGCAGCCGGTCAGCGGCACGGCATTTACATTTGAAGAAGCAAAGGCGGTAGCCACAAAGATTGGATATCCGGTATTAGTTCGGCCTTCCTATGTATTGGGCGGCAGGGCCATGGAGATCGTTTATGACCAGAATGTCCTGGAGAGGTTCATCAAAGAGGCGGCGGCGGTATCCGGAGAGCATCCTATCCTGGTTGATAAATTCCTGGAGGACGCTATTGAAGTTGATGTTGACCTGATCGGGGATGGAGAGGATTTTATAATCGGCGGGATAATGGAGCATATTGAGCAGGCCGGGGTGCATTCCGGAGACGCCGCAATGTCCATTCCCACCTATACTTTATCCGCCGAAGTATTAAAAAATATCCGCCAGGCAACCGTGCATATGGCTAAGGAACTGCATGTGGTAGGTTTAATGAATGTGCAATATGCGGTAAAGGATAACCTGGTGTATGTCTTAGAGGTCAATCCCCGGGCCAGCCGCACCGTGCCCTTTGTTTCAAAGGCGATCGGCGTGCCTTTGGCAAAGCTGGCCACCAAGGTTATGCTGGGCAGGAAATTAAAAGAACTCAAGTTCACCGAAGAAATCATTCCCAGGCATGTGTCGATCAAAGAATCGGTTTTTCCTTTTAACCGTTTCCCCGGAGTTGATATAATTCTTGGACCGGAGATGAAATCTACCGGTGAGGTTATGGGTATTGACGTGGATTTTGGCCAGGCGTATATCAAGAGCCAGCTGGCCGCAGGCCAGAAGCTGCCCAAAAAAGGCAATGTCTTTATCTCCGTGCATGACCGGGACAAGAGGGATGTTATCCTGGTGGCTAAGAAACTAAAAGATATGGGGTTTAAGATATACGCCTCATCCGGGACAGCCGCGGCATTAGCCAAAAGCAGCATCTCAGCAAAAGTCCTCCCCAAGATCTCCGAAGGGAAAACAAACATCCTGGACCTTATGAAAGAAGGCAAGATCCAGCTGGTGATCAATACCCCGTCAGGAAGGATCCCCAGGCTTGATGAAGTAAAGATCCGCTCGCAGGTTATTTTGTACGGCATACCATATACTACGACCATATTCGGAGCGTTTGCTACTGTCAGCGGGATAGAGGTATTGCTAAAAAAGAAGCTCAAAGTCAAGCCTTTGCAGGAGTATTACAAAACAAAGAAAAGGTAAAGATTATGCCCGAACTTCCAGAGGTTGAAACCATCAAAAGGGACTTAGAAAAGGTCATTCTGGGCAAAGAAATAACTAAAGTTTGCGTCAATAATCCCATGGTTATCCGCGAGCCTTCTCCGGCGGCATTTAAAAGGTCCCTTGAGGGCGCGACCATAAAGAATATCCTGCGCCGGGGTAAACTGTTGGTTCTGGAATTATCCAACGGCAAGGCCCTGACCATACATTTAAAGATGACCGGACAATTGGTTTACCCGGGGAAAGTTAAGGACAGCCGCGTGGCTTTTCATCTTGCCGACGGCCGCGTCCTGGATTTTAATGACCAGCGTTTATTCGGGGAGCTGCGTTTAATTAGCGAATGGAAAAAGCTGAAATTTGTGCAAAACCTCGGGCCGGAGCCTTTTGATTTGACTTCCGCGGATTTTAAGGATATGCTCTCTAAGAAGAAAACCAAAATCAAACCTTTGCTCATGGACCAGGGTTTTATTGCCGGTATCGGCAACCTCTACGCCTCCGAGATATTATTCCGGGCAAAGATTGATCCGCAAAGTCCCGGCCAAAGCCTGACCGACAGAGAAAAAGAAATCCTGTATCGGGAAATAAAAGAGGTGTTGAGCAGCGCGATCAAGCACGGCGGTTCTTCAGTGGATGATTATGTGCGGGTTTCGGGCAAGCCCGGGGATTATGTCCGGTTTCACCAAGTGTATGGCCGGGAGGGAAAACCTTGCGTTGCCTGCGGGACCCCGGTTAAAAAAATTACCCAGGGAGGAAGAGGCACTTATTTTTGCCCGAAGTGCCAGAGATAGATTATGAAAAAACGCCTTAAAATCAACGGAATAATTATCTTCTGCGCCACAATTATAGTCGCCTTTTTCCCTAAGGTCTTCTTTCGTAACAATGGTTCCGGCACCATACTGGAAGAATATATAGAGCTCATGGGTTTTTCCCTTATTCTCCTGGGCCAGCTCATCCGGGTTTCTGCGCGCGGATACAAAGCAGAGCATTCCCGGGAGAGCCAGGCATTGATCCAGGGAGGGCCTTATCAGGTTGTGCGCAACCCCATGTACCTGGGGATATTTCTAATCGGTTTAGGCGTAGTATTAGCGGTTTTTAAACTGTGGGTAGTGGTTATCTTCATCACGGTTTTTGTTATCCGCTATATACTTCTTATGTACAGGGAGGAGGAGAAACTTCGGGCCTTATTCCCGGATGCATACCGGGAATATTGCAGAAAAGTGCCCCGTATCTTACCGAAATTATCTACTATAATAAATCTTGATATAAGCGAGTACCTGCCTATAAAATTATCCTGGTTTAAAAAAGAGATCGGCTCGATCTTAGTGCTGCTTTTTTTTACCTTATTGGTAGAATCCTGGAAGAATATTTCCCGCGCAGGAATTGTCGCTTATCTTAAAGAGTCTACCTGGCTGCTTTCCATATTTATTTTATTTATTATTTTTGTATTCCTGCTTGACCAATGGACGAATAAAAAAGATGCTCCCGGAGCAAATAAAAGCTAAGATAATTTCTAATAAAAGATTTAAGGACAACTACTGGCATTTAGAGTTTGAGTCCGGGCTCATTGCCGGACGTGCCTTGCCCGGCCAGTTTGTAAATATAAAGGTAAGTGATGATGTTGAGCCTCTGCTAAGAAGGCCTCTTAGTATACACGGGACGCAGAGTTCAAAGGTCAGGCTTTTTTACGAGGTTCTTGGTATGGGCACGCGGATCTTATCAAACAGGAGGCCGGGGGAGTTTTTAGATGTCATCGGCCCGCTGGGCAATGGTTTTTCGCTGCCTGGCAAAGGGCATAGGCTAGGAGGCCAGGCAGCGATTTTAGTTGCCGGAGGAATGGGGGGAGCACCCTTGCTGTTCCTGGCAAAAAAAATGATATTGAGCAAACCTTTGATTTTAATCGGAGCCAGAACCAAAAGCAAGGTTCTTTGCGCACAGGAGTTTAAGGCGTTGGGGAGCGCGGTAAAAATAGCCACTGATGACGGCTCGGCAGGTTTTAAGGGCAGGGTTACAGAGCTATTAAGCCAGGTTTTGCGGGAGGCAAAAAACGGGGGGGATTTATCTATCTATGCCTGCGGACCGCGGCCAATGTTAAAGGCTGTTAGTAAAATAGCCTGCGACAACAACATTGATAGCCAGCTTTCCTTGGAGGAGCATATGGCCTGCGGTATCGGCGCTTGTTTAGGCTGCGTTGTAGCTACTAAATCCGGATATAAAATGGTCTGTAAGGATGGCCCGGTTTTTTCAGGCAAGGAGTTAACCTGGTAAAACAGATGAAGCCAGATTTAAGCGTAAGGATAGGAAAATTTGATCTAAAGAATCCGGTTATGGTCGCCTCCGGCACCTTCGGCTATGCCGAGGAGTTCGCGCCTTTCATCGACTTAAAGAAGCTCGGCGCCATTGTCACCAAAACTATTACCGTCAGTCCGCGTTTGGGTAATCTTCCTCCCCGCACCTGCGAAACCCCCGCCGGTATGCTGAATTCTATCGGCCTGGAAAATCCCGGCATAGATAAATTTATCAGGGAGAAGCTCCCATTCTTAAAAAAGCTGGGTATTCCGGTTATCGTAAGTATCGCCAGCATTGATGACCCGGGTGAATTTACTGTTTTGGCCAGCCATCTGGATAAAATAAAGGAAGTATCCGCCCTTGAGTTGAATATCTCATGCCCTAATTTGCATAAGGATAAGTTAATCTCCCAGGATGCCAAAGATACCTTTGAATTGGTCAGCCTGGTGCGTAAGCTGACGCAGAAATGCCTGATTACCAAACTTTCTCCCAATGTGACCTCCATCTCCGAAATCGCTTTAGCTGCTGAAAGAGCAGGCAGTGATGCCGTGGCTTTGATTAATACCCTTGGCGGCATGAGTATAGACATAGATAAGCGTACGCCTAAAATAGGCTCATGGTCAGCCGGGTTAAGCGGACCGGCAATTAGGCCCGTGGCAGTGAAAATGATCTGGGAGGCGCATAATAAAATTAAGATTCCTATTATCGGCATGGGTGGTATAATGGATATTCAAAGCGCCTTGGAATTTTTTATTGCCGGAGCCAGCGCCATAAGCGTAGGAACGGCAAACTTCATTAATCCCCGGGCAAGCATTGAGATTATCTCCGGATTAAAAGCATATATGGCGGATAATAATATGCGGGATTTAAGCGGTCTTATCGGAAGTTTAAGGGCATGCTAAAGTTAAGGAAACCTGTCGCCAAGCGCCAAGCGCAAATTATCCTTGCCCTAGACGTGGATAACCTGGAAGGCGCTATGGATTTTGTAGACAGGCTTTATCCAAAAATAAAGATCTTTAAAGTAGGCAGCTATCTTTTTACCGCTTACGGGCCCAGGATAATTGAGCTGATCCACAAAAAAGGGGCTGAGGTTTTTCTGGACCTTAAGTATTTTGATATTCCCAATACTGTAGCCCAAGCAGTGGGAGCGGCAGTTCGCCATAAAGTAAGAATGCTCACCCTGCATATTTCCGGCGGCAAAGAAATGCTGGAGGCTGCTGTTGTTTCCGCGGAGGCAGAGGCAAAGAAAGTAAACTCAGTCAGACCGCTATTGATCGGGGTTACGGTTTTAACCAGCAAAGCGGCAAGGCCAGAGGATATTTTGGCCCTGGCAAAAATTGGCATAGATAGCGGCTTAGATGGCATAGTCTGCTCCGCTAATGAGGCCGGTCTCCTGCGCAGGAAAATAAAAAAAGATTTTTTGATAATTACCCCGGGTATACGGATGAATAGTTCCGGGGCGGATGATCAAAAAAGGACCACAACCGTTAAGCAGGCAGTAAAAGCGGGAAGCGATTTTCTGGTGATCGGTAGGCCGATATTAAAAGCAGACGACCCGTCGGCAAGAGCAGGGGAACTCTTAGGAGACTTATATGGCGCAGGAAATTAAGGATCTGATCGCAAAGATTCAGCAGGAAGGCATAAAAAAAGCGCAGGACCTGGCAGGGCAGATCCAGGCCCAGGCCAAAGAGGAGGCGCAAAAGATCATTACCCAGGCCAAAGAGGAGGCGCAAAAGATCATTACCCAGGCCAAAGAGGAGGCGCAGGATACCAGGAAAAATATGGAGGGGGCTCTTAATCAGGCAGGCCGCGATTTCTTGATCTCCTTAAGGGCTCGGATCAATGAAATGCTTGATAGATTGGTAGCCCAGAATATCCGCCAGTCCTTGACCTCTGAAGAGTTGGCCGGGATTATATCCGGGTTGATCAAGGGGGCGGTGAATAAACCGGGAGCAGAGATTATCATTACCCTTAGCCCGGAGGACCATAAACACCTGGAGAGATCTTTCTTAAAGAAACTTATTGAAGAGACCAAGTCAGAGATCGTGCTGAAGTCCAGCGAACAGATAAGCGCGGGGCTGCGCATCAGCTTTGACTCCGGGAAGTCTCATTTTGATTTTTCTGATTCCGCTCTGGCGGAATATATCAGCGCCAAGATTCGGCCTGAGCTAGGCCGTATATTGAAAGCAGAATAAATGTCCAGCTACTATACTTATTTGATCTCCAGCCTCCCGATGCTGCAATTCGGTCATTCGCCCACGCTTACCTTAAATGGTTTTCTTAGCCGTTGCGCAGAGCTTATACCTCAGAATGATGTTGCTCTTGTCAAAGAGGCGCTCTCTACGGATGCTTATGCTTTGCATGTCTCCGCTCCTGCCACACTCTTAAAATGGAAGGAGTTTGACCTGGCATTGAGAAATGAAT
>JAHFFQ010000068.1 GCA_023247875.1 Candidatus Omnitrophota bacterium
TGGATACCCCGGAGGTTTATCGTAACGGCATCTCTACCAGTTTACCCGAAGATGTGCAGCTGGATATCCTGCATTCCATCGCGGGATTAGAAAAAGCAAAGGTCCTGCGTTTTGGTTATGGTCTAGAGCATATGGTAGTTGAGCCAACTCAGCTTTATCCTACCTTAGAAACAAAACTTATTAAGAACCTTTACCTGGCCGGCCAGATTAACGGTACGACCGGTTATGAAGAGGCGGCAGTCCAAGGCTTGATCGCAGGCATTAACTCTGCTTTACGCGTTAAGAACCGGGAGCCGTTTATCCTGGACCGCGCCAGCAGTTATATCGGGGTGTTGATTGACGACCTGACTACCAAAGGGACGCAAGAGCCCTACCGTATGTTTACTTCCCGCCTGGAATACCGCCTGATCATCCGCGAGGATAACGCTGACCTGCGCTTAAGCAAAATGGGTTTTGATTTAGGGCTGCTAAGTTCTAAAAGTTTTCGCCGGGTGCAAGAAAAGGAAAAAGGCATTAGGGAAGGGCTGGTTTTCTTAAAGAAAACACGCGTTAAGCCGGATAAAAAGATCAACGCGAAATTAGCCGAGCTTCATTCCGCTCCCCTAAGGATGACGGTTTCCCTGGAGGATTTATTAAAGCGGCCGCAGATCGGCATTAAAGATTTAAAAGGCATGTATAAGATAAAGCTGAATATACCCGAATCTGCTTGGCAGCAGATTGAAATAGAGGTAAAATATTCCGGGTTTATCCAGAGGCAGCTTAAAGATGTGGAGAAGTTTAAGCACCTGGAAAAAATAAGGCTGCCGGTTGATTTTAATTACGGCAGCTTGGCCGGGATATCCCGTGAGATAAGAGAGAAGCTGATATTTTTTAAGCCGCTTAACCTGGGCCAAGCCTCGCGCATCTCAGGGGTTACCCCTGCGGCAATATCCCTGCTCATGGTTTATTTAAAAAAGGCGCATGGCTTTGGCAAAATTAAGCCAAACCATGGCCCTCTGGCCAATGGATAAGAATAATAATTATTCAGTCCTAAAGAAATTCAGTCAAACCCAGGGCATTGATCTTTTCGGCGTCGCCGATATAAGCAAAATAAAAAATGAATTCCGGCTCTCCCCAAAAACCTTACAAAACCTGGACAAAGCTGTTTGCCTGGGGGTTATGCTTTCCGCTTCGGCGCTTTCCGAGATAGAGGAGGCGCCTACTAAATTATATTTTCATCACTACCGCACCGTAAATACCTTTCTTGACCAGACAGCGTTAAAACTCTGTAATATGATCCAGAAAAAAGGTTATGCCGCCTTAGCGATTCCGGCCTCACAGATCGTGGACTGGGAAAAGCAGACGGCGCATTTATCGCATAAAAAATTAGGGGTGATGGCGGGCTTAGGATGGATCGGCAGGAATAATCTCCTGGTTACTAAACAGCTGGGCAGCCAGCTGCGCCTTGCAACTATCCTGACCGATATGCCCCTTAAAACCGATAAGCCAGTAAAAGAAGATTGCGGGAGTTGTCTTTTGTGTGTTAAGATATGCCCGGCAGGAGCGATTAAAGATGACCCCGCGGAGTTTGACCTTATTAAATGTTTTGAGAAGCTGAAGGAGTTCCAAAAGCAGCGCCTAGTTGACCAGTATATCTGCGGCGTATGCGTCAACGTCTGCAAAGGCAGGGACGGTTCTCAACTTAAAGCTAACCTGTCCCCCTCTTAGGGGACACTTTCGCTTTGTGTTCAGAACCGTCCCTAAGTAAAAGATGAGAGAAAAGATATTAATCGTAGAAGATGAAAAAGATATTATCAAGATGCTGGAGTATAACCTTAAAAAAGAAGGTTTTAAGGTTATTGATGCCCGGGACGGGGAGGATGCCCTGGACCTGGCAATGCGCGAATATCCTGATCTCATTTTATTGGATCTGATGCTTCCGGGGATAGACGGGCTTGAAGTATGCAAGTCCTTAAAGAAGGAGACTAAAACCGCCTCCATACCTATAATTATGCTGACTGCCAAAAGCCAGGAGTCGGATAAAGTAGTGGGCCTTGAGTTGGGTGCGGATGATTATATTAGCAAGCCTTTTAGCCCCCGCGAACTGATCGCCCGCATAAAAGCGGTATTGCGCAGGGTAACTGAAAAAGAGAAACTTCCGGAAATATTCCAGGCAGGGGATTTAAGGATAGATTTTGCCAGGATATCCGTGACTGTCAAAGGGAAGGCGGTTACGCTTACGGCAAAAGAATTTGAACTTCTTAAGACACTGCTTAAAGCTAAGGGTAGGGTTTTATCGCGTGATTATTTACTGGATACCATCTGGGGTTTTGACCATGCCATGGAGATCCAGACGCGCACGGTTGACGTGCATATCCGCACCCTGCGCAAGAAATTAAAGTCAGAATCCGGGAAAATAGTCACGGTTAAGAACTACGGTTATAGGTTTGAAGCAGAAGAGGAGTAGTTAAGAGATGTTGCTGCTTGTTTTGTTAATTTTGTTGATGGGCGCGGCAGTCGGCTGGTCGATCGGCGCCAATGATGCCGCCAATTCACTTGGCACCGCGGTTGGTTCAAGAGTGCTTACCCTGAAGCAGGCAATAGTGCTTATTGTAATTTTTGGTTTCCTCGGCGCATATCTGCAGGGAGCTTATGTTACCAAGACCATCGGTAAGGGGATCGTACCATTAGACCAGCTGGATAAGCAGGTTTCGATGTACATAGCTTTAGTGGCGTCCTTCGCAGCCTGCGCCTGGGTGGTCCTGGCTACCTACTGGAAGATGCCTATTTCTACCAGTCATTCTATAGTCGGGGCGGTTGCCGGCGCAGGCCTGGCAGTCGGAGCTCCGGTGAAGTGGAAAATGTTACTGGATATATTTATCTGTTGGATTTTTACCCCTATAGGAGCGGCGATATTAGGTTATATATTTTTCAGAATATTACAGAATTTGTTTTACCGTTTTCTCCCGCGTAAATATATAAAGTCCATCGTATTCTTTCTTGTTATTGCCAGCGGTTGTTACGTAGCATATACCTGGGGTGCAAATGACGTGGCTAATGCCACCGGGGTTATTTCCGGGGTAGGAGTACTTAATCCTAAAATGAGCATAATTTTTGGCGGGTTTGCCATAGTAATAGGAATTACTACCTGGGGGTATAAGGTGATCGAGACAGTAGGTTCTGAAATCACCCGGCTGCTTCCGATTATGGCGCTTTCTGCGCAGCTGGCCAGCGCGGTAAATGTGCATTTATATACTTTGTTCGGGATCCCGGTTTCTACCAGTCATTCTATAGTAGGAGCGATCTGCGGGGTAGGTTTAGTCAGAGGCATCAGAGTGCTTAACTTCAGGATCATGAAGGATATGATCCTTTGCTGGCTGGCCACTCCTTTTATTTCCGGGATAATAAGCTATATGACCTTGCAAGCGGTCAGGATATTCGTAAGAATTTAACCAATACCCCGCCTTGGTTAGGCACCTGCCCCTTATAGGAATTGGGTCAGTGCCGCCTCGTGGCGGGTATGCCCTTCTGGGCAAGGGGGTAAAAATGAAAGAAACGAGGAATATTTTAGGTTGGTTGGGCATGGCGGAAGAGCAATCAATATTGCAGGATGCCAAAAAGCACGTGGAGGAGACTTACAAGACAGTCGCCTTTTTTGCCGATGCGGTCAAGGCTTTTATTAACGGCGATCTTGACGCTAAAACCAAGTCGATTGAAAATGTCAGGCAGAGCGAGCACCAGGCCGACATTCTGCGCTCAAAGATGATCAATATCCTCTCCGAGGGGATTTTATTGCCACCGGACAGGGAGGATCTCATGCATTTTGTAAAGACACTTGATAAGATCGCTGACTGGACTAATGGTGCCGCCCGGCTATTAGGGTTTATCGAGCATAAACTTCCCGATAATGTGCTTAAGAACATCTCATTAGGCACGGATATGATCGTCAGTTCGATCTCAAAACTGCAGGAAGCGATAATCGCGGTTACCGGCAATGATCTTAAGAAGGGAATAGCCCTTTGCGAGGAGATCGATCGTATTGAGCATGATGCGGATGATCAGAAGAAGGTGCTTATCGAATCGATCATTCATGCAAAGCTAGAGCCGACCAGCCTCTTATTAAGTTACCAGTTGGCTGAATATCTGGAGGGGGTAACCGATAAAGTAGAGGATGCAGGGGATTTTCTAAAAGTCCTGGCGATCAAGTCAAAATAAATAATAGTGAAAAGCAGCTTTAAGTTAAAATTCCTCCTATCTTATTTTTTCCTTATATTCGTGTCGTTGGGTTTTGTCGCTTTTTTTCTCGACAGGAATCTGGAGGAAAGGTCCCTTCAGGAAATCAAATCGAACCTGATCAATGAGGCCAGCCTTATAGAAAGGCAGGTTTCTGCTCTCTCCCCGGATTTAAATAATCCGGGATATTTGGATAAATTGAGCAAGGAGCTGGGGCCAAGAATAAAATCGCGCATTACTATAATCGATCTTAAAGGCAAGGTTTTAGCGGATTCAGAAGTCCCTTCCCATCAGACAGCTCTCCTGGAAAACCATCTTAACCGTCCCGAAGTAATTAAAGCTTTAAATGGCCAAATTGGAGAAGAGATACGATATTCTTCTACCTTAAGAATAGATATGCTTTACCTGGCTGTCCCCCTTAAGGATAACGCCGCTTTTACCGGAGTATTAAGGCTGGCCATGCCCTTGACCAGCGTGCAAAAGGTTTTGTTTGCCGTAAGAAAGACTATTATTATCGGTTTATTTTTCGCCTTGGGGCTGGCCTTTGTTTTAGCTTCAGTCCTGGCCAGGGGATTGATCGGCCCGATCAATCGTATAATCCATGTTTCTTCTAAATTTGCTCAGGGGGATTTTTCCCGAAGGATTTTTTATAGCTCACCGGATGAGATAGGCCGGCTTGCCGTTACCTTAAATAAGATGGCTCAGGATATCGAAGAAAAGATCCGGGAGATCAGGACAAAAAACCAGCACCTGAATGCTATTTTTAACAGTATGGTCGAAGGAGTGGTTGTTACGGACAATAGCTCCAGGATAATTTCCATAAATCACGCCATTGAAGAGTTGTTCAATATAAATAAAGTTGATGCGCTAGGGAAGTTCTTTTTGGAAGGTATTCGTAATACCGATATTTCTGAAGTCATAAATGGAGCAATTAAATCCGCTAAATTAATCTCTAAAGAAATAATGCTCGTTATGCCGAAGCAAAGGATAATACAGGTCAATGTTTCCCCTGTGCTTGAGAAAGATAAGGTAACCGGAGCGGTGGCTGTAATACATGATATCAGTGAAATACGAAGGCTTGAAACAATGCGCAGGGATTTTGTAGCCAATGTTTCCCATGAGTTAAAGACCCCGCTTACCTCCATTAAGGGTTTCGTGGAAACCTTGCTTGACGGGGCAATGGATGATAAAAAGAACAGCCAAAGTTTCCTTAAGATAATCCAGGAGCATGCCGAAAGATTGAATAATCTGGTCAATGATTTATTGGACCTTTCATATATTGAATCAAGAGAGGCGGCTTTAGAACTAAGCAGGTTGGATCTAAGCGGGCTTGCGAAAGAGGTTGTTCTGGCTTTCAGCTCCAGGCTTAACAAGCATAAGATTGAAGTAAAAAACAATATTCCTGCCGGTACATTTATCAATGCCGATAGAAATAAGCTGGAGCAGGTCTTGACTAATCTGTTCGATAATGCCATAAAATTCAATAAAGAAGGGGGGGGTATCCGTATTCTATCGGAGGACCTGGAAAAGAATATTAAAGTAATTGTGGAAGATTCCGGTTCAGGAATACCCGCCAAAGACATTCCCCGCATTTTTGAACGTTTTTACCGTGTGGATAAAGCGCGCTCTAGAGAGCTCGGAGGCACCGGCCTTGGGCTTTCTATTGTCAAGCATATCATCGAACTGCACTCCGGTGTTGTAGGAGTTGAGAGCACCGAAGGCCTCGGCTCCAAATTCTGGTTCACTATCCCTAAGTAATTCAAGCCTACCTAGATCCTGCTTCGTCAAGCTCGGCAGGATTTCGTCAGACAAAAACTTAAGGCTCTCAACTTTACCTACATTTTACTCTCTCTTGAAGCGGATTTAACCCCTTTCTCTTATACTCATTTTAAGAATCAAAAGAAAGGAGGTGAAATGTTTAGTGAGTTGGTGTTTTTAGGATTGTTTCATATCTTGTCAGGCCTAAGAAATAGCCGGTATTTTAAAAGGAGGGATGATGAAGAAAACGATTACAATTGTGATGGGGATAGTTTTGTTTCTGACAGCCAAGCTTTATGCTTATGACGATCATGATTTTCAGATTTGGAATACCGACGTGGAGGAGTTACAACTTAATAAAGTCCTCAAATTAGCTTTCGAGCAAGAGTTCCGTTGGGGGAATAATGCAAGTGAGTTTTTCTATCAGCATTACGATGTCGGGTTATTCTATGACCTCAATAAATATTGGAGCGTAGGTGGTGGATACCGGTATGTCCTTAACAAAAGCAAAGGTAAATTCTTGGTAGAAAATGAGCCTTATGTCGTAGCCACCTTTGCCAGCCAATTTGCCGGATTTAAATATGATGACCGCAGCCGGTTTGAATATAACCATTTTGATTATAAAGATGATACCTGGCGATACCGCAATAAGCTTACTATTAAGTCGCCCTGGAAGTTTACGGGGCTAGCGATCCAGCCGTTTATCTCCGATGAAATATTCATCCTTATTGATGACGGCCAGAGGTTAAATGAGAATAGGGCATATGCCGGTCTTGCCTTCAACATAACCAAGAATCTAAAAGGGGAAATTTATTACATGCTCAGGAGTACAAAAAGCTCAAATATATGGACAGAGGCCAATGTCTTGGGAACTAAACTAAAGATCAGTTTCTAAGATTTTACACAGATTTAACATGCGCTTAACAGGAATATAATATAAATAATATAATATTAAGTAACTGACAAGGAGGAGTAAGATGCTAAAGAAACTGGTTATCATTTTATCCATTCTTATGTTTGGAGCTTTTGCCTTTGCCGGAAATAACAAGAATTCCATCCAGATGAAGGGTTCGGATACCATGGTCAACCTGTGCCAAAGCTGGGCGGAGAAATATATGGAGAATAATCCGGGAGCCTTTATCGCGGTAACCGGTGGCGGTTCAGGGACAGGCCTATCCAGCCTGATCAGCGGGACCTGCGACATTGCCGCCAGCTCAAGGAACATCAAGGACAAAGAGATCGCCCTGGCAAAACAGAAGGGGATCAACCCTTATGAAATAAAAGTAGCCCTTGACGGCCTGGCAGTGGTGGTTAACCCGCAAAACCCGGTAAGCTCGCTTACCCTTGACCAGCTGGCAGGCATATTCACCGGCAAGGTTTCCAACTGGAAGGAGGTCGGAGGAAAGGACCAGAAAATAGTCATTCTCTCCCGCGAGGTTAATTCCGGAACGCATGTTTATTTTAAGGAGCATGTTTTAAGGAGGAATAACCCTGACAGCCGGGAGGAATTTGCGCCGCAAGCCCTGCTTTTGTCCTCTTCGCAGGCGATCGCCGATGAAGTGGCGGGAAATCCGGCGGCAATAGGTTATTACGGCATGGGTTATATCTCCGATAAGCAAAAAGCCATTGCCGTGGCCAAAGAGAGCCAATCCCAATATGTAAGCCCGACAATAGATAATGTTTTAAGTGGGAAATACCCTATATCCAGGCCGCTTTTTCTGTATACTAACGGAGAGCCCCAGGGGCTGGTCAAGAAATT
>JAHFFQ010000069.1 GCA_023247875.1 Candidatus Omnitrophota bacterium
AGGTCTCGGAAAGCGTGCCGATTTGATTGACCTTAATCAGTATAGCATTACCGATCTTCTCCGCGATCCCTTTTTTGAATATTTTGGGGTTAGTGACAAAGATATCATCTCCCACCAACTGCACCTTATCTCCTAATCTCCTGGTCATTTCAGCCCAGCCGCTCCAGTCATGCTCGGAGAGGCCGTCTTCTATGGATAAAACAGGGTAACGCGAAAGCCAATTCTCATAAATAGCGATCAGCTCAGCGGAGGTTTTCTCTGAGCCTTCAAAAGTATATTTACCATTTTTGCAGAAAGAGCTGGCAGCGCAATCCAAAGCCAGGGAAATATCTTTTCCCGGAATATAACCCGCCTTATTGATCGCTTCAATGATCAGGCCTAAGGCCTCTTCATTGGATTTGAGGCTGGGGGCAAAACCCCCCTCGTCTCCTACAGAGGTAGAGAGCTTCCTGGACTTAAGGATTGATTTCAGGTTATGGAATACCTCCGTCGCCATACGCAGGCCTTCCGAAAAACTGGGCGCGCCCTGAGGCATGATCATAAACTCCTGAATATCCAGGTTATTATCTGCATGCATCCCGCCGTTTAAGATATTCATTAAAGGAATGGGGAGGATTTTTGCTTTTTCTCCGCCTAAGAATCTATAAAGAGGCTGTTTCTTGGACAATGCCGCTGCCTTGGCCACAGCCATAGATACCCCCAGGATAGCGTTTGCCCCTAAGTTGGATTTAAATTCCGTCCCGTCCAGCTTGATCAAAAGCTTATCAATTTTGGCAAAATCCGCGGGCAATCCTTTGATCGCGGAATTGATTACGGTGTTGACATTGGCAACCGCCTTTAATACCCCTTTACCCATATATTTTTTCTTGTCGCCGTCCCGCAGTTCCAGCGCTTCATTGTCTCCGGTAGAGGCGCCGGAAGGAACTGCTGCCCTGCCCAGGATCCCGTTATCCAAGATACAATCAACTTCAACCGTCGGGTTGCCCCGGGAATCCAGGATCTGACGAGCCAAAACCTTCTTGATCTTTGCCATTTCATTCTCCTTATTTTAATATTTTTTAGACAGCTTAATAATTATACACGCAAAATAAATCAAGTCAAGGGAATAGGGGCAAGAACAAGAAAAGGTTTGACTTAGCAGAAGGGATATGTTATTTTCTAAGTATCCAAATTTAAAAGAAAAGGGAGAAAATCATGAGCTGGAAGAAAATCAGGTTCTATATAAAACTGCACTGGTTAAAGGCCCTCCTGTTTAGCGCGCTTCTGGCCTTAGGCATATCCTTGGCTATTTTCGTCATTATCGGCCTGCGCGCCTGGAATGAATCCGAATCCTATTTGAGGCAATCACAGCTGGCAATGATCCCGCTGCAACTCTACCTGCAGATCATCATGGCCCTTATCTTCGGTTTCGTATACACATATTTGATGTACTGGCTTTATTTTAAACGCGGGGCCTCTTCTTTTTCTCAAACCCAAAAGAAATCCGTTGCCGGAGGGGATGTGGGAATTACCTGGAAGGATGTCATCGGCATGGATGAAGCCAAACAGGAGGCCCTTGAGGTGGTTAAATTAATTACCGACCGGGCCAGCCTCCAGCGCATCGGAGGAAAGATCCTGAAAGGCATCCTGGTGCTTGGGCCCCCTGGCTGCGGAAAAACTTATCTGGCCAAGGCGATCGCCACAGAGGCAAATCTTCCTTTTATTTCCATGTCCGGTTCGGAATTTGTGGAGATGTTCGTCGGCGTGGGAGCCGGACGAGTGCGTTCGCTCTTTAAAAAAGCCCAGCAGCTGGCGGAACTGGAAGGCGGATGCATTATCTTCATAGACGAAGTTGATGCTATAGGCGCGCAGCGGGCTATGGACCGGGGGTTTGGCGGCACCACCGAACACAACACAACCCTTAATCAACTCCTGGTTGAGATGGACGGGCTTAAAGACAAGGATTACAATATTGTCCTGATCGGGGCTACCAACGCCCCGGAACAATATTTGGATGAAGCCCTCCTTCGTCCCGGGAGATTTGACCGCAAGATCATCGTGGATAAGCCTAACCTGGAGGATCGGCAAAAACTTTTCGCCTACTATCTCAATAAAGTTAAATATGACCTCGCTGACGTAAAGCTCGACCGCCTGGCGCGGATTACCGTCGGGCAAAGCCCGGCGGATATCGCCAATATCGTAAGGGAGGCAGCACTCATTGCCGTACGCAACCAAAAAGTTTCAATCTCCATGCGGGAGATCGATGAAGCGCGGGAGAGGATCGCCTTAGGGATAAAACGCAGGATCAAATTAAGTGAAAAGGAAAAGTGGCAGATCGCCTACCATGAAGCGGGACATGCCATTGTCACCTATTTGTTTGCCCCCAGCCAGGATGTATTCAAGATAACCATCACCCCGCGCGGGCCGACAGGCGGGGTTACCTGGGTCCCGGAAAAAGAGGACACCTTTGTCAAAGACTCAAACAAAATGTCCGCCCAGATAAAGATATGCCTGGGCTCCTACGCCGCGGAAATGATCAAATATAACGCTACCACCAACGGCGTATACGCGGACTTCTCCTCTGCCATGCATTATGCCCATCAGATGGTCTGGAACGTGGGGATGGGCAAATCCGGGTTGCTTGGCAACTGGGAGATCGTTGATAAGATCTCCGAAGATCTCAAGGGCAAACTTGACGCGGATGTGCAGGATATATTAAAGAGCTGCCTTGATGAAGTAACTGCCCTTTTGAAAAAAGAAGAACCGCTCATGGACCGGCTGGCCAAAGAACTGGTATTGAAAGATGAACTTAATTATGATGAGATCGAGGCTATCTTCAAGGAGTTCGGCAAAAGCCGGGTTTAAGCTTCTTCCTTTAATTTTCTTTTTATCCGCCTGCACCTCCTCCACATCACCTTCATTCCCCAAAGAAAGTATACCCCAGGCAGTTAAAGATATATGCCTAAAGGAATACAAACTTGATGTTTCAGTCAGGCTGATCAGCCGGACACTCTGGGTTTATATGCCGCTTGAAGATATAATCTCCAAGCCCGAAAAGCCGGAAAAATACATCGAGAGGTTCCTGGTCGAGGATAAAGAGAACACGCTTGCCGAGAGAAAATTAGAGGTCAGCTACCTTATCAAACCTGTTGAGGAAACGACAAAAGAGCAGGAGATGGTTTTAGACAAAACGGTAAATGAAAAGATCTTCAACGTCCTGCAGGTTGTCCGCCGCGTGCTTTTCAGCATAGATAACTCCCAAAAAAACACCCCTCTCTTTTTCTGTATTGTTACCGCTGATATCAAGAACGGTTTTGAGATAAAACAGGTCTTCCATTTGCTGGATTTAAAGAAATTATCCTATGGCTTTATTTCGCAGACCGAATACCAGCACCGCATTGTCCAGGATACAGGAGTCTCCCCGGATATTATCGGGGATAAAGAAGGAGCCCATCTGCTTTACCGGGATATAACCCTGGAGGAATTCATCACCTATCAGATCCGTAACCGCATAAGGTTGAAATTCCAGAAACCAGAGGTAGAAAAGAACGCGGATATTGATAAAGAGGTTTTAAAAATAGTCGCCCACACCCTGGATACCTACGCTTATAAAGATTTTAATATCGTTGAGCTGGTAAACCTGGAGACCGGGGGAAAAACCATCCTTAACCAGGCTGCGATCCTGGCCAATTCTAGGGATTAGAAGTTTCTACCTTCCCGCCTTTTATTTTAATCTTGCCTTCGCTGAATAACCTGATTGCCTGGGGATAGAGTTTATGCTCTATGGAATGGACCCTCTCTTCAAGGGAGACTAAGGTATCCTTGCTCGTGATCCGGACCTTTTGCTGCAGGATAACCGGGCCGTGGTCCATCTCTTCGTCAACAAAATGCACGGTAACCCCGGTAGAAGCAACGCCTGCCTCCAAAGCGTCCTTGATGGCGTGAGAGCCTTTAAAGGCGGGAAGCAACGAGGGATGGATATTCATGATCCGGTTGCGGTATTTCCTGACAAAACTTGGGCTAAGCATGCGCATAAACCCGGCCAGGCAGATCAGCTCTATCTTATAGCTTACCAGCCTCTGGATTATCGCTGCCTCAAAATCAGGGCGGCTTGCAAAATCTTCACGCTTAACTAGAATTACCGCGGCCTTGGCCTTTTTAGCCCGCGAAATAACCCGGGCCTCCGGCTTATCGCAAACCAAAACCACTAATCCGGTTTTAATTCTGCCCTGCTTTATTGCTTTCAGTATCGCAGAAAAATTGCTTCCGTTGCCTGAAGCAAATATGGCTAGCTTCACTCTCTTATCCTTATAGTTTTGGTGGGACAAACCTTGACGCATTCTCCGCAGGAGGTGCACTTATGATAATCGATCACCGCAAGGTTATCAATCACGTGAATGGCATCAAATTTGCAAGCTTTCTCGCATAATTTACAGGCGATGCATCCTACGGGACAGAGAGCCCTCACATCCTTGCCCGTGTCAAGTGAGCTGCAGGCAACATAAACATTATTGCTGACTGATACAAGAGAAAACAGCTTCTTGGGGCAGGCTAATACGCATTTGTTACATGAGCGACACTTAACTTTATCCACTACCGGCAGGCCTTCGGAGGACATGCTGATAGCGCCAAAAGGACAGGCCGCGACACAGGTGCCAAAACCAAGGCAGGCGTAAACGCATGATTTCTGGCCTCCCAGAACCAGATTGGCGGCAACACAGTCATCCACTCCGGCGTAAATATATTTATTCTTCACCTTCAATCCGCCGTGACAATGCAGAGTTGCCACCTTTTTATTCTGTTTCACCACGGCAATACCCATGACCTTGGCGATTTTTTCCCTAGTCTGCTCGTTGCATACCCGGCAGCCCTCTATACCGGCCTTGCCGCCAAGCAGGCTCTCGGCAAAGCCAAAACACCCCGGGTTGCCGCAGGCCCCGCAGTTTGACCCGGGAAGAAGATGCTGCACAGCCTCCAGTTTAGGATCCACCTGGACAGCCAATCTCCTTGAGGCAACAGCCAACCCTATGCCGAAGAGCAGGCCTAAAATACTTAGTATGAATATGGCAATTAGGATTTCCATTTAGAATTTGAACCCGCTAAAACCCATAAAGCTTAAACTTAGTATCCCGCCGATAATGAAGGCCAGGGGAAAATCCTTCAATGCCCTCGGGACATTACAAAGCTCAAGCCTCTCCCTTATCCCGGACATTAAAAGCATCGCCAGCGTATACCCTAAGCCCACGCATATTCCCTGAAAAAGAGAATAATAGAAGCTTCCGGCTACCTGTTTACCGTTCAGAAAAAACATATCGATATTCAATACCGCCACCCCCAACACCGCGCAGTTCACGGTAATTAACGGCAAATAGATCCCGAAGGCCCGGTACATCTGGGGACTGAACTTCCTGATCACCATCTCCACCAGTTGCACAAAAGTAGCGATGACCAGGATAAAAGAAATAGTGCGCAGGTAAGTAAGGTTAAACGGCAGCAGCATAAAACGGTAAACGAACCAGGTGATTATCGAGGACATGACAATAACGAACATTACAGCGAAGCTCATTGCTAATGCCGGCTTTGTCTCTTTGGAGATAGCGATAAATGAGCAAAGCCCCAGGAAACGCGAAAGGATCACGTTATAGATAAATACCGCGGATATGAATATGGTCAGGAACTCTTGGATGTTCATGTTTTCCTATTCTTCAAGAAATTGAAGAAACCCAATAATAAGCCAATCACTAATAAAGCCCCGGAGGGCATGCCAAAAACAAAGATCGGCTCAAAACCCTTGATCAGGGTATGCCCTAATAACTGCCCTGAACCCAGGAACTCCCTTATCGCCGAGATCAGTATAAGCGCCAGGGTAAAGCCGACGCCCATACCCAGCCCGTCAAAGAAAGAGCTGGCCAGGTTATTTTTACAGGCGAATGCCTCAGCACGCCCCAGAACTATGCAGTTAACTACGATAAGCGGGACATAAATACCCAGGGCGCGGTCCAATACCGGGCTATAAGCCTTCATGCTCATTTCGGCAATGGTAACAAAGGTAGCAATGATCACGATATAACAAGGTATGCGGATCTTCCCGGGGATGAAGTCCTTGATCAAGGAGACGATCACGCTTGAGCCTAAGAGCACAAATGTTGCCGCGATCCCCATGCCTATGCCATTGGCTACCGTCACGGAAACTGCCAGTGTCGGGCATAATCCCAGCACCAGGACAAAAGTAGGGTTCTCCTTGATTATGCCTTTGGTAAATTCTTTGATCAGTGTTTTCATCAGGTTCCGTAAATCCTATTCCTTGTGTAACGGTCAATAAATGGCGTTGCCGCATTCATCATTAATATGGCGTATGAGACCCCTTCGGGATATCCTCCCCAGAGCCGGATGACCGCGGTGATCAGTCCGCATCCTACTCCGAAGATGACCTGGCCTTTTGGCGTCAGCGGAGTAGCCACATAATCCGTAGCCATGAAAAACGCGCCGAGGATCAATCCTCCGCTTAATATATGGAAAAGCCAATCACCGTGAAAAAGCCGGCTTGCCCCAAAAATATAGGTAAGAATGGCCGTAGTAAAAATATAAGTTACCGGTATATGCCAGGTGATATAACCCTTGATCAGCAGGATTGCAGCCCCTATCAACAATGCCAGGATACATACCTCGCCGATGCATCCTCCGCGGTTGCCGAAGAATAAATCCAAATATGGAATATGCTCTAAAATTTTGCCTTCCTTAAGCATTGCCAGAGGGGTAGCGGAAGTTACGGCATCATAACTGAACGGTTTAGGGAAGGTGGTCATATATTTCGGCCAGGAGGCCATAAGAAACACCCTGCCTACAAGCGCGGGGTTGAAAATATTCTGGCCCAGGCCGCCGAAAACCGCTTTGCCGACGGCAATAGAAAATATTGCGCCGGCCACAGGCAGCCACAGAGGGACTCCGGAGGGAAGATTATAAGCCAATAATATGCCGGTGATCACGGCTGATCCGTCTAAGGCCGTTACCTTCCTTTTACTAAGAATCCCGAAGACCCATTCGCTTGATACCGCGGCAATAACGGCGGCCAGGATGATCCAAAGAGCATCCAGCCCGAAAATGATCACTCCGGCGATCCCCGCGGGGATGGTAGAGATCACCACAGTCCACATGATCCGGGAAACGGAAGCTTTTTTGTGGATGTGCGGAGAGCCCGAAACTATAAGATTACTTTTCATGCTTTACCAATTCCATTATTTCATGCGCTTTACTCATCACCGAATTCATTACCGCTCTGCTGGATATGGTTGCCCCGGTGATCGCCTGCACACCGGATAAGCTCAAGCTGTCCTGAC
>JAHFFQ010000070.1:0-3608 GCA_023247875.1 Candidatus Omnitrophota bacterium
ATGGACTTTTGCTCATTTACCCCTGCCTCGGGATTTCCTGCGGCGGAAAAAGGTAAATTCAATTCCTCAAGTATATCCTCGCAGCAGGTCACTAATTTCGCGCCCTGCTTAAGCAGGCTGTTAGGCCCGGTTGAGCCGAGGGAATCGATCCTGCCCGGCAAAGCAAAAACCTCCCTGCCCTGCTCCAAGGCAAAATCCGCGGTAATTAATGCACCGCTGTTCCTGGCTGCCTCGGCGACCAAAACCCCCAGGCTTAACCCGCTGATCAGCCGGTTGCGCCGGGGAAAATTATGGGCCAGTGGTTTTGTCCCCATGGGGAATTCGGAGATCACCGCTCCATTCTCGGATATTCTTTTGGCAAGCCCTGCATTCTCCGGAGGATAGATATGGCTAAACCCGCTGCCCAAGACCGCGATGGTAGAGCCTTTTGCCTTCAGCGCACCCTTATGCGCGCAGGTATCCACGCCCCGGGCCATCCCTGAAACAATAGTTATCCCCTGCGCCGACAATTCGGCAGCGAATTTCTCCGCGCTGTTTAAACCGTAAAAAGATGCCCTGCGCGAACCGACAATACCTATGCTTGGATCACCGGCCACGCTTATGTTTCCCGATACATAAAGCACGATCGGCGCACCCGGTATTTCTTTAAGCAGCCGCGGGTAATCCCCGTCAAAAAGCGTAATGATCCTTACCCCTGCTTTTTTAGCAAGCTCCAGATCATCTCTTAAGATCCGGGGGTTAAAATCCGCGATATTTTGCGCGATCTTTTCTCCGCATGCCGCAGCCAGCTCCTGCCGGGAACCCTTGAATATATTTTCCGGTTTTTGAAAATACTCGAGCAGGCCGGCTAAGCGTACACTGCCGACCTGCGGGATAAGATTTAAGCTTACCAGCGACTCAAAGTCGTTCATTTCTTCTTATCGGCTATTCTGGATATTTTTTCAACCACCTCTTTAATTGAGAAGCCCGTGGTATCGATGGTTTTATCCGCCTGCATATAATACGGGGCGCGCATCTTCAGTAAAACCTCGATACGCCTGGCAGGATCTTTCACATTCAAAAGCGGGCGTTGCGTATTTGCCGATACCCTCTTTAAGATCTCCTTTGGCGCGGCAGTCAGGCAAACCATGATACCGCTCTTCTTCATCGCCTGGATATTCTTCTTATCCAGGACAACCCCGCCGCCGCAGGCAACCACGAATTTATTTTGGCCGGCAACCTCTTTTAACGCCTTTTTTTCTACTTTGCGGAAATACGGCTCACCCTCCTTGGCAAAAATATCCACGATCCTTCGCCGCTCCCTGAACTCAATAAGCTCATCCAGGTCAATAAAATTCCACTGGCTTCGGCTACCGGAAGCCGAACCACGGCTCTCTAGCCTGTTCTTCTTTTCGGCCAGGAGCCGGCCGACAGAAGTTTTTCCCGTGCCCATAAATCCAACCAAATAAATATTCATCTTTTTAAGGAGGGACGTTTCTCAACCCAATCGGAGAAGTGCCCCCTAAGGGGACACTTCTCGCTTTGGATCCAGAAACGTCCCTTGCTTGGATTACTCCGCAGCCTTATATGCCTCCAGGACCAGATCGCTCAACTGCTGCTTCAACTCTTTGGTAGCCGGATAAACCGTGTTATACCATTTGCCATCCTTACCCTGCTGGCGCGGCATGTTCACGAATAAACCCTTGCTGCCGTTTACCACACTAAAGCCCTTGACCACGATCCCTGATAATGAAAGGTCAATAAAGGCCTTCAGCTTTGAGTCGCTTTCTACCCTGTAGATACGACTAACGCTTATAGCGTTCTCCTCCATTGTAACCACCCCCTTTTACTGCAATAGACGACAAGGGTGGCCTTTTCTCACAGGGTATTTTATCAAGATCAATAACAGTTATCGGTAAATATCTCGTAACGGGTTATATTATCAAGCACCTGGTTAGGTTTCAACTCATACACATTCCTCTCGAATGCCTTGGTTAAGCCTTTAGGCAGGTCATTGATCAAGAAAACCTCATTGACGGTCGGTGTATTCTTGATAAAAAGGATGACCCGCACTGCCACGGTAGTATAATCTTTGCTGGTGCCATTGGTGATCTCCCCTTTCATCACCAGCCGATTGGTGCCTTTGTATTTTTCTATCCTTATATTATGATACTCAAGGCTAGGCATGCGCTATTCTATGCATATAGCTCCTGTAAGAGCTTTTAATATCTTGCAAACAGTCGGAGCCGAACTTTTCCAGCAAGGCATCCGCCAAAACAAAAGCGCAGGCTGATTCAGCCACCACGCCCGCTGCCTCAACCACGCATATATCAGAACGCTCAACCGCGGCCTTAGCAACTTTTTTGTTTTGGATATTTACCGAATCCAGCGGATTCATCAAAGTAGAGATAGGTTTCATGCAGGCCCGTATTACAATCGGCTGGCCGTTGGAAATCCCTCCTTCAATGCCGCCGGCATTATTAGTCTGCCGGAAATAACCCCTGGATTTGGAATAGTAGATCGCGTCATGCACCTCGGAGCCAAAACTGACCGCGTATCCGAAGCCTAAGCCGAACTCAATGGTTTTAACCCCGGGGATAGAGATGATCCCAGAGGCCAAAAGGCTGTCCAGCCTGCGGTCGGGCTGCGCATAACTTCCCAGGCCAACCGGCACATGCTTAACTGTTACTTCAAATATGCCGCCTACAGTATCACCCTTGCTGATCGCCTCCTTTATTCTTGCTTTTATCTCCGCCCTGCCGCAAAGCCCGCCCACGGATAAGACCCTGCTGGATATAATTATCCCGAACTCATTTAAAAGCTTTCTGCATAAAGCGCCTACAGCCACGGTAGCTACTGTGCTGCGCGCTGAGGCGCGCTCCAGGACCTCCCTGATATCGGAAAAACCGTATTTTAAGAGCCCTGCCAAGTCAGCATGGCCGGGCCTGGCGGCTGTCACCTTATGCAGCTTTTCAATGCCGGCATCCTTATTCCTTATCAATAAAGCGACCGGGCTGCCCAGGGTAAGATTATTTTTTAAACCAGAGATGATCTCTGCGCGGTCATTCTCTATTTTCATGCGCCTGCCGCGGCCAAACCCGGCTTGCCTGCGTTTCAATTCCTTGTTTATAGCCTGCGCCTCCACCTTCAGCCCTGCGGGCATGCCCTCTAAAATAGCGATCATGCCTTTACCGTGCGATTCACCTGCAGTTAATTGTCTCAGCATAACCCCCTCCGTATCTTTAAGATCATTGCCATAGGCCACGCTTGTTTTCGCGCGCCTCCCGGTATAATTTCTTGAATAATTCCGCGTATTTTACATCCGGCGGGATGGTCAAGAGCGAGGCGTAACCCTGTTTTACGATTTCCGCGTTAACAAATGTCCCATCCTCTAAATAAACGTAAGCCAGAAGCCTTTTATATTTGTCAAACCTCTCCGCGTCAAATTCTAACCTTACCCGCTTGCCTTCAACGAGCTTCCTGGTAAATTCATATGACTGCCTGCCTAACTGCTTTATGGCCGCCTCATCCTGGCCGCTGCGCCGGGCATCCCGTTCAAGTTTGCTTGATTCATGCATCTCCGGGGTGTCAATGCCGATCAGGCGCACCCGCTCATTATTTTCCAGGAG
>JAHFFQ010000070.1:3708-7256 GCA_023247875.1 Candidatus Omnitrophota bacterium
AAAAGTATTGTTTTCTTTTTCAATGACTTCCTCCTTATAACCCGGCCGCGACTATCCCGGCCAAAACTATTATGTCCTCGATACAAAAAATATTCTTTATGCTGGCGTCAAAATACATGTTGGCGTCAGGCCCGAACTCGCTATCTGCCTTCCATAATTTTATCAATACCGGCACGCCAGCGAAGGCCTCAATCTGGATTGCGACATCCCCTCCATCCGCAGGCCTTGCCGGCAACCTCCCTAAAACCGCTTTGACGGCATCGGGGTTTTTGCCGTATTTGCGGACTATCGGCACGATGCAGCGCTTGCGAAAAGCATCATAATATCCCTCAACCCCGGAGAGCTCCCGGAAGGTAAGCCATTCCCATACCGGCCCCGGCAAACCCTTTATCCTCTGCGCCAGATAATGCAAGATCAGGATACCTGCGGTTTCCTTTGCCGGGACATTGCAGGATAAGGAAAGAATCTTCTCCTCTCCGGTATCTATACTATACTCATCCGCCAGGAATTTAACCGATAAATTCTTGGCGGGCTTGAGCTTAGATAACTCCTCCCAGGCCTTCTTAAATGCCGTCTCATAGCCCATCGCCTTATTATATTATTTTCCGTAGATAAATCAACAGAATTAGGTATAATGTGTTTATGCAATATGACCGGTTTCAGCAGGAAGCCATTGACCACATCAATAACGGCCATTCGGTGATCGTCTCCGCACCCACCGGCGCAGGCAAAACCGCTATTGCCGAACATATTATCTCTTCGTGCGTCGCGACTGAAAAATGTTCAAAAGGCGTGATCTACACAGCACCGATCAAAGCCCTCTCCAACCAGAAGTTCCGTGATTTCCAGGGCCAGTTTAAAGATAATATCGGGATCCTCACCGGTGACGTTTCCATTAATCCCCAGGCCCCGGTGTTAATTATGACTACCGAAATATTCCGCAACAAAATACTGGATGAACCGCAAAGCCTTGACAAATACTCCTGGGTCATCTTTGATGAGATCCACTACATTGACAATCCCGAGCGCGGCACTGTCTGGGAGGAATCGCTGATATTCCTACCCAAGCATATGAACCTGCTCGGGCTCTCGGCGACTATCCCCAATATCGAACAATTCGCCAAATGGATCGAATCCATCCATGATAAAACCGTAAAGGTTGTCATTGAGGACAAGCGTCCGGTGCCGCTGCATTTTGCTTTCCAGTGCGCTAACGAAGTCGTGGATAAGATCGAGCAGCTTAAACGCCTGCGCTCCTCTAAACCCAACCGATTGCATTCGCTTATCAGCCATATCCAGGAAAAAGAGGGCCTGCCGGCGATCTATTTTGTTTTTAGCCGCAGGCGCGCCGAAGAATTGGCCCAGGAGCTGCACGGCTTCAAATTCCTTGACGCCAAAGAAAGCCAGGAGATCACCCGGATGTATGAGGATTTGCTTGTCCGTTTTGATCTGAAGAACGAACGTTCTGCCCAACTCCTCTATCCCCTGGTGCAGCGCGGCATTGCCTATCACCACGCGGGGATGCTGCCGACATTAAAAGAAGTTATCGAACGGCTCTTTACCAGCCGCCTGCTTAAGGTTATCTTTACCACCGAGACCTTTGCCCTGGGGATAAATATGCCCAGCCGCTCGGTTGCCTTTGACGGCCTGCGTAAATTCTACGGCACCTATGTGCGCAATTTAAAGACCCGGGATTTTTACCAAATGGCCGGCCGCGCAGGCAGGCGCGGAATAGACGCAGAGGGTTTTGTCTATTCGCGGGTTAATCCGCAGCGCATAAATTTTGAGGAGGTGCGCAGGATCATCTTCGGCAAACCCGAAGAGGTAAGAAGCCAGTTTAACACTTCATACGCCACTATCCTTAATCTTTATGAAAAATACCAGGAGGAATTATTTAAAATTTATCCCCTCTCCCTGCACTATTACCAGTCGCGAAAAAATGAGCAAAAACAGGCCTTGAACCTGCTTGAGTCCAAACTAAGGATGCTTAAAGATTCCGGGTATATTTACGACGGGAATTTGACGGAGAAAGGTAAATTCGCCAAAACCGTTTACGGCTATGAACTGGTCCTGGCGGAATTATACGAAGGAAATACCCTGGAACAGCTGGATGAATTCGGGTTAGGGGTAGTAGCTGCCGCAGTTGTCTTTGAGCCGCGCAAAAACCAGCGCATGCCGCTTGGGGTCTCTAAAAACAGCCGCAGCATTAAAAGAATTTGCGAAGAGACCTACGACCGGATCAAAAACAAAGAACGCCGCTATAAGATCTACCCCTTCAGCAAGCTCCCCTATTTTCATCTTTGTTCGGCTATGGAAGCGTGGCTGCGCGGGACAAACTTTGACAAGACCCTGCAGATGACTGATTGCGATGAAGGTGAGGTAGTACGCTATTTCCGAATGAGCGTGCAGGTCTTAAGGGAGATCTCACAGGCGCCTATCGCCTCCTACCTGCTTAAAGACAAGATCAAAGAAACCATCCGCGTAATTAACCGCGACATCGTTGACGCCGAGAAGCAGCTGCGCGAGGGCTAAATTTTAATAGCCGGGCCAATCTATCGTCCAACCACTCTTATTATTTGTCCCAAACCAATAATCCAAGCAAATACTATGCGTGCCTGTACCCTGCGGTGATTTCCCTCCTGCTGTACATCTGTGGGCAACGAAATCAATATGGTCACTATAGTTTCTGAAATAATAGTAAAAATAGTGAGAACTTCTGCATGTGCCAGCAGTATCCCCGGGAAACTGACTTGACGCTGTTCCTACGTTAAGATCAGCATTGGTTATACCGCTCATTGCGTTATTTTGTAAATAATATTCATATGCAAACTTACGCATATCACCTAAAATCTGCCTTGCTTCAGCATCACGTCCCTTTTCCACGGTTTTAGAATATTGAGTTATACCTACTGCCGCAAGTATACCGACGATGATTATGACTACGATTAATTCGATTAAGGTGAAGCCGCGCTTCATTTTTTATCCCTTTTGTTAATCAGTTTAACCTCCCCTATTTATTTGTCAAGGTGATTTCTTAAACAGGAGGTTTGTCTTGATTTCAAGTGAGGGCTGTGGAGACAAGGAGCGGGCAAATAAACCATCCGCGTGATCAATCGCGACATCGTTGACGCCGAAAAGCAGCTGCGCGAAGGCTAACCTAGGGACGGTTCTTAAAATAAAGGAAAAGTGTCCCCTCTGAGGAAGTTCTTGCCTGCCTGCCGACAGACAAAGACCAAATAGACGAATTAGGTAGTGACCGCTGGCATATCCCCTACTTCACATAATCACCCCAACATGAAACCATTGAGGTCACACCAGTAATGAGGTTATGGGAAAACTGACACCCTCCGTCAGCACCTTGTGGCGTCTTTCCTCCAGCTGTGCAGCGAGCATATCCTAAGTTTAGCACAGGATCCGAACTGATTGTATTATATGAAAAATAATACGAACTTCTGCAATTGGGATATTCAGGAATCTGATCGGCAGCTGATCCTATGTTAACATCATTATTAATCATACCGACTATTGAACCATTTTCTAACCTATAG
>JAHFFQ010000071.1 GCA_023247875.1 Candidatus Omnitrophota bacterium
GGTTTCCCTTAAAATGCGCCCTTACCGCTATTCTTGACGTGCCGCTTGACTTAACGGCATTCTTGATAATTTCTTCTCCACCGGCACTGATAATACGCGTATAGAAATGGTTCCTGTAAGGAAGGCCCTTGTCAAACAAACTGCATACTTCTATTACAAATTCGATATCCCTGGAAGCCTCCCATACTCTGAATGGCTCTATGATTTCCTGGATAAACCGCCTCATGTCTGCGCATAACCACATAGAATCACCCAGGGAGAACAATATTTCATTCATTAAATTCTGCGCCATGCGCCCTTCATTAATAATATGTTCAATAAACAACCTTGCCTTGCCTTCCGGGACCTCAGCCCATTTTGCTTCATCCTGCCTTAAGCGCCGCAGCCCTAAAAGCGCCCTGTCAAAAGCATCTTTATAGGCAACAAGAAATGCTCCACCTCTTCCCTCGGCAGTCGCGGCAGTCTTTTTTGTTTTAACTGGGTGTCCTGCTCTAACAATCTTATAATGGGCCTCACAGCTTCATCCAGTTGTTTAAGCTGAACAATACCCGCAGTCACCTTGTCGCCAATCAATTGCTTAAGAAACGCGTATATGCGTATATCAAAGGCATTTTTTAACGCGTGTATCAGGCCGCTTAAGACCATCTCCGTTCTTATCTGCTGAAGCAGCTTGGATTTCTCATTAATGAAAGCAGTTAGCGAATCAACGCAGGACTTGCCCTGCTCTTCCAGGAGCTCTGCAAATATTGCCTGGCCGGATAGCCGGATAGCATCTTTCTCATCACGTAAACCACCCAAATACCTGAAAGCCGCTCTCAAACTTTCTCCTAAAAGCACATTCAGATGAAGAGACGCAAGCGACTGCTCCAGGAACGCTCTATTTACCACGACGACATTAAATGAGGGGAATTGGTATGCTTCGATAAGGAAGGCTGAACGGTCAAAGAGGCATATATAGGTAAGAGCGTCCTCCTGGATGAATTCCTTCATCCATTTGTCCTGCGTCTTCAAGACTTTCTCGAGAAGGCTATCCATTTCCGTGAATTCAGGATCTATGAATATATTCTCTCCTTTAATTTTCTCCCATCGCCGCCCCAGAGCGTTTTCGTAGGCAACGGCATAGGGAATATCGGCGGGCGGGACATCTTCACGCTGGCTTTCGCCTTTGCGCGGGTGCCCGTTAACCAACTCCAACCATAAATTGAATCTTTGCTCCTGCATATCAGTTATCGGGCTTTCGCTGGTTTTATCTTCCGAAGGATTTCCTTTTCGTTTCCCGCCTATTAGCGGATTAGATTGTTTCTGGTGATACCTTAGCAGCGGGTATCCGGCAATTGAAAACGCTATAGATGCTATTAAAACAATTCCCTTGTCAGGGAACCCGAAGATATAGCTGATCAAGCCAAAAAACCCGCAGGCAAGGCCTGTGAATATAAAATACGCTTTTGCCTTAACCGGGCTTGCGGCGGCAAACGGCTTAGATAAGATAACCAAAGTTCTTTCCTTAAGATCGCCCAGCGGGCTGGAAACATAAAATATATCCGAAAGATAGCCCAGCTCAAGGAGTAACCTGCTTTTAAAATTTTGCATATCGTAAGCAATGCACTCAAGCACCATAGCGTATTCTCTATTGTCGCTTTCAATGTATCCTTCTATACACGCAGAATCCCAGAGCCCCAGTTCGCTTAACGCGACAAGCAGCATAGCTCCGTCTTCCTCATTTGACGCGAAAATATTATAGCTAATATAAACCTGGCCTTGGGCTAAAGACTTGACGCATTTAACCATGATACTTCTTTCATGTAACCGCGCATCAGAAGGTTCAACGCTTTCGGCAAAGAAGCTGTAATGCACCAGACGCTCCCTGATCCTTAGCGTATAATCGGAAAGATTGACCTGCTCAATGGCTTCTTCGAGAGTCCGCGTAACCATGCGGCTGCCATCCTTTATCAGGGCGATAGGTGAATTGGCTGCATTAATTACATCTATGGCAAGCTTTGCGCGATAGTAAATGATGATGTTTGGATTGTTAATTTTCGGGTTAGCAGGGTCTTCGGCCGGCTGCTGATAGGTATAAGCGGGTTTTAATGACAGGATGGTAGAATACTTTGCCTGAATACCGGAATAGCCACAGGCTAAGAGTATCAGTGGAGCAGTTACAATAAGGGTGATTCTTTTAAGCCAGTGGGGAGGCGCCCTGGCAAAATTAGGCGCTGTTACCGCGCTGCCAACGCTTGCTTCAACTGCCTGCGCAAAGCCATCATTATTGCTGGGTTTCTGCGTGTACAAACCGCGCAATATCGCTCCGTAAACAGTGAGCAACGGACTTGAACATAGAAGCAACCTTCTCTCTTCCTCATCAATAATCTTGCTATATTTAAACAGCCATTCGCAGATAAATCTCGCCTCATCAATATAATTATGGGATACATGAGAACTTTGATCCCATGTTAATATGTCGGATGATAATTTTACTATCTCACCTCCTCCTAAACGAGAAAGTATGGCGACAACGATATTCTGAGTTAAAACAGAATCCTGCGTGCTTCTATTCACGGCTAATATCAGGTTTTTCAATGCTACCTCCGGGAATACCTTTAAAACATCCGCTCTATCAGACAGCGAATAATCCTGCCCGGAGATTCTTTTCCTGACCAATCTATCATAACAAGATAAAGCATAGTCCGACCCGCCAATCGCATTCACTTTAATTCCAGTATTTTCTATATTTCTATGCACCCCAAAATGATTTGGCCCTCTTAAGGTTATGATATCTAAATTACGGTTTTCTTTTAAGCTGTTTATTACAAACTTGCTGAGCTCCCGGTCTCTTTCTGCTACTGAAAATGCCTCGAGCTCTATAGATCCTATCATTCTCTTAATATACCCATCAATATCTGCCAGCCTGAATAAATTGAATGCCTCATATTCAGCCTTAGTTGCTTCTTCAGAAGCCAGCCATGGCCGGAAACTTATATTTTCCATAAAGAACGCTACATCTTTGTGCCTGGATAGAAATTCAAAAATTCCTTCAGCATAGCCTCCTACTGGAAGCATTTTGCCTGCTTGTAATTCTTCCAGGCTGCAATTCATATATTGCCTTCTCCATTCTTTGAAATATCGCTCTAAGGCAGACAAATAATTTGCATCGGATAAATTATTAATTCTCCATAGGTCGGGATTTTCTTCTACTAACCAATCCAGCGAAGGATCCACAAATTCCAAAATAGCGGATACTTCTCTATTGAGCGCCTTGGAATAGCTATAAGAGTCTTCCAAAACACCTTTAATTTTGTCAAAATCAACTGCGGTGAGGTGAAAGTTGTAAATAACAGTAAAAAGCCCTTCCAGCGGGCTTCCGGCAAAGATAGAATTATAATTATTTCCTTTTTCTGTTTTTAACAAAAATCTTAAGACTGCGCCGCAGGTATTTTCCCAACCCATATGGCTGCTTGCCTGTTGCCGTAAATGAGATTCTGCCGTGAGGTTTGCGACTTTATTAAAAATCGGGCTATTACTTCCTCTAAACGCAACATTTACAGGGAGAATTTCCTGAATTTCAAACTTGAGCTCCATATTTGAATCCAATTCCCTTCCTTCTCTTAAAATACCAAAGAACCGCGCATCGCGCTGGCGCAGCAACCGCAGTAACGATTCTTTAACGATCACCCTGTTGATTATTCCCATTGATTCGGTGCGCCTGTCCATAAACGCGAACGTTGCCGCCAGCGGCTGCCTGTCTATGTCCCGCATATTCTTGAGTCGGAACTTATTATTTCCATTTTCAAATATATCTACGCAGAAAAGTATGTCCAGCGCAAGGACAAGGTCATCTGCAGAAAATTCTCTGCCTTCTGCTAGAGATTGCACTTTGCCCCAATTGCTGAAATAATGGGCATGCCTTGTAATAAACCATTCCTGCACAGCAGAAACCACTATCCCCCTCCTGGATAGCGTCTCTATGGCAAAAAATTCGTGCGCGAACTCTACCATCAAATTATCGGCGCAATCCTGCCGCGTCTCTCCCTCTAATCCTTCTTTGTCTAGGATACATTCCAGGAACATCCCGCACAGCTCTAATCCACAGACGCATTCCGGAACAGAAACTCCCTTTTCGGTTAAGAATGCGGGAATCTCTTTGATACCCGGAATATTACCCGCGGCGTATTTCTTGATCAATGCCTGATGTTTGCTGAATATTGCTCTTGCGTGCGGCACCGATTGGTATACAACTTCACAGATATCATGAACCCTGACAGCAGGAATAAGCTCGCTGATTAATGTCTCCGGCAGGCCAAGCTCTTCGGCGACAAGGGCAAAATAGCGGTACACCCGACGCAAATGGCCTATATCAAGAAGCGCGTTGGTATCAAGCCGCGGGTCATCCAGAAGCATATCCGATAGGCGCACCCACGGACTCTTCACGCAGCCGTCTATCGCCGAGGCAGACGCGCATTCTCCAATTTCATATCCAGGCAAAACATGGGTTAATATGTAAACGACCGTGTTCCTTATTTGCCCCGGAGGAGAACGGCCTTGAAGCGATAGCCAAGGAAGCATATGTCTAAAGTTATAGTTTTGATTCTGGAATAAACCTATTAATCCGGCGTTAGATACGCCGCGGGTATTCTTGCCTATTATTAAACTCCATGCAGGCTTGAATTGCCATATAGGAGAGTTAGTTTCCTGCGTCATACCCAGCGTCACCGCCAGACAGCCAAACATCCACAGTCTAAATTGCACCACTGCGCCGCAGATAGCTGAAGAAGCACAAATATCAGTAGGCAAGATAATAGTAACCTTCGTACCGTCTGGAATATTCTCTATTTTAATCTTGCCACCATGATATTCGATCATTCTTTTAGCAAGTGCTAATCCGATACCGCGTCCTCCTCCAACATTTTCCCATTCTTTATTTGTTGTATGCCCAATATAAAAAAGCTTGTTAAGGTTACCAGGAGAGATACCGCCGGCCATATCGTTAATCCCTATAACTTGGCTGCCGTAAGATTTATATATATAAACTTGGAGATCATTGCTGCTCAAATTTAAATTGCGGTAAGCCAAATACGAATTCTTAATTATCTCTTGGAAAACAAACCAGATATGTTCTATTATGCCAAAATTAACTATCGCTTCCTTCTCCCCTTGAATAAACATCTTAAGATTTAATAAATTAACCTTGCGCTGAGCAGCTACAGATCTATCCAGCATGTTCATCACTTGCAATTGAAGGTTAAGAATCCTAATTATATTAATATTGGACACTATGCTCCCCTTATCTTCTGCAAAATAATCTTGTGGAGGAATTATAAGCAGATGATTAAAACTGGTTAGCAGAACATTTATTCTAAACCAAATATCAAGCATGCCCTGTAACAACGCCTGAGTATTTTGTTCACATATCTGAATAGCGTTCAATGTATTAGGTAATTTTCCTAAAGACACAAAATTAACGGGACCAAGAAATCTTGCCATAAAATCCGGGGTTATAATAGTCCGTATAGCGATCATTCTCGCCACTAACTCTATTTCAGTAATTCTCCCGCTCGCGCCAAGTAAAAATATTTTTAGCATCATTTCCGCACTATCTTTAATCTTATCAAAATCATCCGCAAATCCTGTGTTGGTAAGATAGCTCAATTGTTGTAGGCATTGTTCGTATTCTTTTAGTGCCTTAATAATCACTAATGATTTGACCTTTATATAAGTTAATATAAGTTCATATCTTTCAAAATCTGCCTTCCTTTGCTGAATTCCGCTCAAAAGCAGACTGAAGGCTTTTAATGAGGGCAAAACTATCTCGTTTGACCTCTCCTCCACAGCGGAATCAGCAACCTTCCTATTCGGATCCTCTAACCATTTCCTATACTCTTGGTGCGCGGGATCGTTGATATACTGGTAGGCAACATAAGAGGTAAGGCTGTAATGTTCAGGATGGGTTCCTTTGACCGCCTTCCTGACTAATGAGGCCTGCACGTCAATATCCACAGGGGCCTCCATCAGCACGAAGGTCAGCGGTTTGCTTAATTTAGCAGGCACCTTGCCCATATCGCTCTTCTGTAAGTAGGCATCCACTAAGTCCCGCTCGGACTCTGAGAAGCTCTCTGTGGTGAATTCAGGGGCGTCGGGCGCACCGTACCTGTACACGACTATGTTTATCAGCTTGTGCTTATCCTTGTTAAAGCCGTAAGGCTTGACATTATCAGGCTGAGGTATTCCTCTGCCCAGCTCAAGCTCGATATTCTCCAGTAGTTTATTAATGGTATCGTTGGTGCCCTTTTTGGGATCTAATCTGTACTGATGGTCTGTGCCTACCATATAATACAGTTCTAGCTCTTCTTCAGGGCTCAGGTTGAAGAGCTTAAAGGAATAATCCTCCCCGTCTGTCTTGTCCCTGCCTTTAGTCCGTTCATCATTTGTGCCTGCCCTCATACGCATCTTTACCTTCATCTCTTCTTTGCTTAAATTTCCCGCGTCGGTAAAGGTAATCAGCGGCTCAAACATCTTTAATACCAGCTTGGTTAAGGTAAAACGGTCTTCTACTGTATGCTTTAAGTAAGGCTTCCTGCCGTCAGCGCCTGTAGCGGCAAACAGCACGCGGTCAAGCTTATAGGTCGCGATGGCGTTTAAGCACATCAACAGGTGCACTGAATGAGGCGGGTGCGCGCCGGAAGGAAGTATGCCTATCCTGTAGGGGCCGGTTTTCTTTACCTGCATTCCATCCGGTAACTTAGCCGGGATAACGTAGGCATTTTCTTCTTTTATGCAGGTAGGTATGTTGATGTAGGGGTTAATCTCGCCGTTACGCAGGAGCAGGTCTATTTTCTCTAAGACCTTGCCGTAGGCTTCTCTTATTGCGGGTACGTTTGTATCCTCTGCTGTGGTGTTGCCTTTGATCTCCTCCACCAAAAGCATCTTATCCAGATCATCATTTACCATATCCCAGATTGCCTTGGTGATGGGATGGGTTATGTTGAAGGAGAGGGTGTGGGAAGGATGCACGCAGGAGGGGCCTTCGGCAACGTGGCCGGGAGCTGCCTGGAATAAGGCGGGGATTTCTCCCTGCATATTCAGCCAGGCCATAATTATATCCTCTATGTTGGCCAAAAGCTTCCTGGCAGACTTTTCCTTCTCCTCCACAGCGGAATCAGCAACCTTCCTATTCGGATCCTCTAACCATTTCCTATACTCTTGGTGCGCGGGATCGTTGATATACTGGTAGGCAACATAAGAGGTAAGGCTGTAATGTTC
>JAHFFQ010000072.1:0-2139 GCA_023247875.1 Candidatus Omnitrophota bacterium
GCCAGAGGCTGAATCTGCGGACCATCCGGGCCAATGTCCCGCTTTCGGAGGTTTTTAATTACGCGACTATAACAAGGTCCTTGACACAAGGCCGTGCATCATATACAATGGAACCTTCTTTTTATTCCGAGGTTCCGGCACATGTAGCGGAAAAGATCGTTTCAGGGGCGCAAACTTCAGGCGCAGGCGCAAGAAAGACTTTCTAACAACACCCCGCGTCAATAAGGAATTACGCGGGTGTGCCCATCTGGGCAAGGAGGATGAAAATGGCTAAAGAAAAATTCGTAAGGAGCAAACCGCACGTAAATATCGGGACCATCGGCCATATCGATCACGGTAAAACCACCCTGACCGCGGCCATCACCCACGTATTGGCAAAATTGGGAAAGGCTACTGAAAGGCAGTATGCCGATATCGCCAAGGGCGGCACCGTAAGGGATGAGACAAAGGTCGTGACCATCTCGGTTGCCCACGTAGAATATGAAACCGATGCCCGCCATTACGCGCATATTGACTGCCCGGGCCATGCGGATTACATCAAGAACATGATCACGGGAGCCGCCCAGATGGACGGGGCGATCCTGGTCGTCTCGGCAGCTGACGGTCCTATGCCTCAAACCAGAGAGCATATTTTGCTGGCCCGTCAGGTTAACGTGCCTTCAATGGTAGTTTTTATGAACAAGGTTGACCTGGTCAATGATAAAGAGCTCCTGGATCTGGTTGAAATGGAGATCAGGGATCTTTTGACCAAGTATGGATATCCGGGAGATAAGACCCCGATCATCCGTGGTTCCTCAAATAAGGCCATGGCAGCCGCCGATGCTAACAGCGAGGATGCCAAGCCGATCCTGGAATTAATGAAAGCGGTTGATGAGTTTATCCCGCTGCCCACCCGTGAATTAGACAAACCTTTCCTCATGGCTGTTGAAGATGTCTTCAGCATTGAAGGAAGAGGTACCGTCGGCACCGGCAGGATAGAGCGCGGTAAGGTCAAAGTCGGTGAAGAGGTTGAGATCATCGGTTTAAGGCCGGAGTCCAAGAAATCGGTAGTTACGGGGATTGAAATGTTCCGCAAACTTCTGGATGAAGGACAGGCCGGTGATAATGTCGGCCTGCTTTTAAGAGGCGTGGAAAAAAATGATATCGAGCGCGGGATGGTTATCGCAGCGCCTAAGTCCATTTTACCGCATACAAAATTCAAGGCCCAGGTTTATATCCTGACCAAAGAGGAAGGCGGAAGGCATACTCCCTTCTTCAAAGGTTACCGGCCGCAATTCTATTTCCGCACCACCGACGTTACCGGTTCGGCAACTCTTCCGGCAGGCGTGGAAATGGTTATGCCCGGAGATAATGTTAATTTGGAGGTAGAGTTGATCACCCCAATTGCCATGGAGAAGGAATCGCGTTTTGCCATCCGCGAAGGCGGCCATACGGTAGGCGCGGGGGTAGTTACCGAGGTTATTGCATAAGGGATGAATACGCAAAAGATACGCATAAAATTAAAAGCCTATGACCACCGGCTTCTGGACCAGGCGGTGATCGAGATCGTTGATACGGTAAAGCGTACTGGCGCCAAAATATCGGGGCCAGTACCTCTCCCCACTAAACGTGAGATCTACACGGTATTACGTTCTCCGCATGTTGACAAGAAGTCGCGCGAGCAATTTGACCTATCCACGCACAAACGCCTTATTGACATCTTTGAGCCCACAGCCAAGACCATCGATTCATTAAGGAAATTGAACCTGCCCGCGGGAGTGGATGTCGAAATTAAATAAAAATGATAGGATTGATCGGTAAAAAAATCGGAATGACGCAAGTGTATACGGCTGACGGCTCGCAGGTAGGGGTCACTGCCATAGAGGCAGGGCCCTGCCCGGTGCTGGCGGTTAAAGATAAGAATATCCAACTGGGTTTTGAAGCCGTTACCGAGAAGCATGTAAAGAAACCCCAGGCGGGATTTTTCAAAAAGTTGAATATTCCGGCGCTTAAGCTGATCAGGGAGGTTTCCCGGGAAGCCAATGTTGAATATAAAGCCGGAGACCAGCTTAAGGTAGACCTTTTTAAGGAAGGGGATTTTGTGGATGTCAGCGGTATTTCTATCGGCAAGGGGTTCCAGGGCGGAATGAAACGCTGGCA
>JAHFFQ010000072.1:2239-7108 GCA_023247875.1 Candidatus Omnitrophota bacterium
GTTGTTTTTGGCCCGCATCCGCGGGATTTTTCCTACGAGATCCCCCAGAAGATCAAGGCATTGGCTTTGAAAACCGGCTTGAACGCCAAACTTAAAGAGAATAATTTTGTGATAGTCGATGAGTTCAAGGTAGAGGAGCCCAAGACAAAGCTGGCCTTAAAAATATTGTCCAGCCTGAAATTAGCTTCCGCCGGAAACAAGAAGGAAAGCAAGGTTCTATTCTTAACGGATAAGCTGGACTCTAAATTAAAGACCGCCTTAAAGAATATCAGTTTTCTTACCGTTGACCTGGCGAAGGACTGCCACGTTTATGAAGTGTTGAATAACCATAAACTGCTTATTACCAGATCGGGCCTGGCAGATTTAACCGAAAGGCTTAAATAATGAATATCCCGGTCATAATCAAGTCACTTTTGCAGACAGAGAAATCCAGCGCTTACGAGGGTAAGGGTAAGTACCTTTTTCTGGTAGCCAATGCCGCAAATAAGATCCAGATCAAGAAAGCGGTGGAGCAGGCTTATAAGGTGAAGGTCAGGAACGTTAATACTTTTGTATCCATGGGTAAGTTAAAAAGGGTCAGGCATCAATTAGGCAGGACGACCGACACCAAGAAAGCCGTGGTTACTTTAGCCGCGGGACAGAAGATAGAGATTAAATAGGACATAGCATGGGACTGATAAAATTTAAACCGACGACACCTTCAAGAAGGCATATGAGCGGCCCGGATTTTGCCGAGATCACCAGGGATAAGCCGGAGCGTTCATTGCTGCGCCCGCTGAAGAAAACCGGCGGAAGAAATGCGCATGGCCGCATAACTACCAGGCACATCGGCGGCGGGCATAAACGGATGCTGCGCTTGATCGATTTTAAGCGCGATATCTATGACCAGCCGGCAAAGGTGATCTCCATTGAATATGACCCTAACCGTTCTGCCAGGATCGCGCTTGTCGAGTACCCGGATAAGCAGAAACGCTATATCATCGCCCCGGTAGGACTTAATGTTGGCCAGGAGGTTATCTCCAGCAACCAGAAAGATATTGATATAAACGCGGGTAATTGCCTGCCCTTACGCAATATTCCTTCGGGGACACTGATCCACAATATAGAGTTATTCAAAGGTAAAGGCGGCCAGATCGTCCGCGGGGCAGGAACCAGCGCCCAGATCATGGCCAAGGAAGGGGAGTTCGCGCATGTCAGGTTGCCATCCGGAGAGGTTAGATTAATAAGCCTGGATTGCCACGCTACCATCGGCCAGATAGGCAATATTGACCATGAAGCAATTATCTTAGGTAAGGCGGGAAAGAGCCGCTGGCTTGGGATCAAGCCGTCGGTAAGAGGGGTAGCAATGAATCCTTTTGACCATCCTCACGGCGGTGGTGAGGGTAAATCCGGCCAGGGTAATCCGCACCCGGTTACTCCCTGGGGCAAGCCTACCAAGGGCTACCGGACCAGGAACCGCACTAAATATTCCAACAAATTTATCGTTAAGAGAAGGAAGCCATAATTATGCCGCGCTCATTGAAAAAAGGCCCATATGTCGAGGAAAGTTTATTAAAAAAAGTCGCCAAGCAGACCAAAGCCGGATTGCGCCAGGCGATCAAGACCTGGAGCCGCCGTTCTACGGTTATCCCGGATTTCGTAGGGTTGACCTTCGCGGTCTATGACGGAAGAAGGCATGTGCCGGTTTTTATCACCGAAAACATGGTAGGGCATAAATTGGGGGAGTTCGCTCCTTCCCGGATATTCAGGAAGCACGGCGGGATCAAGGCCAAGAAGGCGCTTGAGAAAACATAATGATAGCTAAAGCCGAAGGAAAATTCTTAAGATTATCTCCCAGCAAGGTGCGCCTGGTCATGGACCTGATTCGCGCCAAAGACGCCCTTGAGGCAGAGGCGATCCTGCGCACAGTGGATAAAAGGCCCAAGGAATATTTGATCAAGATATTAAGAAGCGCCATCGCCAATGCTAAAGTCAAAGGTTTTACGGCGGATAAATTATACGTCTCAAAGATCGTGGCCAATCCCGGCCCGGTTTGGAAAAGATTTAAGGCCGCTGCTTTCGGCAGGGCTGCTTCAATACGCAAGCGCACCGTGCATATCAAAGTTGAATTGGATCTAAAAGAAGGGGGAAGGTAATTCATGGGTCATAAGGTAAGTCCTTTATTATTAAGGATCGGTTTCATCAGGCAGTGGAATTCGCGCTGGTTCGCCAGGGGCAGGGATTTTTCCCAGTTTATCCAGCAGGATTATAAGATCAGGAAGTTTATCAAGAGCAAGTTCAAGCAGGCGGCGATCTCCAAGATCGTCATTGAAAGGCTGGCCCAGAAGGTCAGGATCCGCATATTTTCCGCCAGGCCGGGGATCATTATCGGCCGGCACGGTTCGGATATTGAGCGCCTGCGTTCAGAGCTAAACAGCCTGGTAAAGAGTGAGCTTTCTATAGATATTCAGGAGGTAAATAATCCCGCCTGGGACGCCCAGCTGGTCGCCGAGAACATAGCTTTGCAGCAGGAGAAAAGGATAGCCTTCCGCCGGGCGGTAAAAAGGGCGATGGAGCAATCCATCGCCTCCGGGGTCAAGGGAATACGGGTGTGCTGTTCGGGGAGGCTTAACGGCGCGGAGATGAGCCGTAAGGAAACCTATAAGATAGGCAAGGTCCCTTTACAGACCTTGCGCGCGGATATTGATTATGGTTTTGCCGAAGCGCTTACAACCTACGGTTTGATCGGGGTAAAGGTCTGGATTTACAAGGGTGATATCCTGGGGAAACAATTTGTTCAGGAGGAGTCAACTCCTTCCGGCCGCCAGCAGCAGCCGAGGGAGGCGCTTAAGGTTCCAAGACAATAAAAGGTGCTTTTCCTTGTTCGCTTACGCTCGCAAGGACTGCGCTGAATAAAAGATTAAAGGAGCTTGAATGGTTTTGATGCCCAAGAGGGTTAAATATCGTAAACTGCAGAAAAGTCAAAGGCGCGGCCTGGCGACAAGCGGGGCAGCCCTGGCTTTCGGGGAATTTGGTTTAAAATCTTTAGAGAACGGCTGGATCAAGAATACCCAGATAGAATCGGTGCGCGTTATCCTGGCCCGCCAGCTGCACAAAGGCGGTAAATTGTGGATCAGGATTTTTCCGGATAAGTCCATTACCAAGAAACCGGCTGAGGTGCGCATGGGCAAAGGCAAAGGTGACCTTGACCACTGGGTTGCCGTGGTAAAGAGAGGCCGCATACTTTTTGAATTAGGGGGGGTGCCCCAGGAGTACGCTAAGGCATGTTTCCGGCTGGCAGCTTATAAGCTGCCGCTTCGCACAAAATTCGTAATCAGGATGCATAAATAAGATGAAAGCCCGGGAATTAAGGAGTTTATCTCAAGAGGAGTTGCTGCAGAAGGAAAAGGCCCTGCTTGAAGAGTTGTCCGCCATAAATATGCAGCGTTTTAGCGGAAGGGTCGAGAAACCGCATAAGTTCAAGCTGATCAGGAAGGATATCGCGCGCATCAGGACGATATTAAATAACAGGAAAGATAAATAAAATGGGCAAGCAAAAGAAATTTACCGGAGTTGTGACCAGCGATAAGATGCAAAAGACCGTGGTGGTGAAGACCATGCACTTAACGCGCCATGCGAAATATTCCAAGACAGTCAAGCTCTATAATAAATTTAAGGCGCATGATGAAAAGGGTATCGCCAAGCTTGGGGATACGGTAAGCATCGTGGAAACCAGGCCTTTATCAAAAGACAAGCGTTTTAGGGTCGAGCAGGTCATCAGGAAGGCCGCTGGTTCCCATGTGCCTGCTCCGGAGGAGATCGTTTAAATGCTGCAGTTACGCTCTATTTTAGATGTAGCTGACAATACCGGCGCGCGCAAGGCCTCCTTGATCGGCGTCTTGAAAAGGATGGGCACCCTCAACGCCGAGATCGGCGATGTCATAAATGTCAATATCAAGGAATCCTCGCCCGATGCAACGGTAAAGAAAGGCGAGAAGTCCAGGGCGGTGATCGTGCGTACAAGGCACCCGATAAGAAGGCCGGACGGCTCGATACTGCGTTTTGACCGTAATGCCGTAGTGCTTATTGATAACCAGGATAATCCCAGGGGCACGCGTGTTTTTGGGCCGGTCGCCCGCGAGTTAAGGGATAAAAAATTCAATAAAATAATTTCTTTGGCTCCCGAGGTAATTTAATGCAAAAGATAAAGAAGAACGACATAGTGCAGATCATCAAAGGCAAGGATAAGGGCAAAAAAGGCAAGGTGCTTAATGTCATTGAGGACGGCAAGCGCGTGCTGGTAGAAGGCCTGAATCTGGCCAAGAAGCACAAACGCCAAAGCAGCCAGGATCAAAAGGGCGGGATAATCTCTATCGAGATGCCGCTCTCCATATCCAATCTCATGGTCTTTTGCAAGAGCTGCTCCAAGCCGGCCAGGGTGGGTTTTAATATTTCCAAGGATAATACTAAAGCCAGATTTTGCAAGAGCTGTAAAGAGGCGCTATAAAATGGTCCCGAGAATGCTGGAAAAATACCGCAATGAGATTGTCCCGAAATTAATGCAGGATTTTAAGCTCAAGAATAAAATGGCAGCACCCGGCGTGAGCAAGATCGTTGTGAACATGGGGGTCGGAGAGGGGGCCGCGGATATCAAGGTCCTGGAAAAATCCCTGGAAGAACTGGCCGCTATCACCGGCCAGAAACCGGTGATCCGCCGGTCAAAGAAGGCCATAGCCAATTTTAAGATCAGGGCTAACCAGCCTATCGGTGCCAAGGTTACCCTTAGAAAAACAATGATGTATGAGTTTATGGACCGCTTGCTTAATATCGCCCTGCCGCGTATCCGTGATTTCAGGGGGGTAAGCCGGGATTCATTTGATAAGGCGGGAA
>JAHFFQ010000073.1 GCA_023247875.1 Candidatus Omnitrophota bacterium
AATCATCGTTATTCATGCATCGGATTTTTATCGCCATCGTTGGTATTATTATATTCGCATCTCCACTTATCTTAACTGTTAAGAGGGCCGATTTTCCTGGTGAAAAAACTTCCATTTCTGTAAGGCACGCATGGGCAATCAAAAAATTTAAGACTTTTTATACCGAAGCAATTGAATATCTTAAGGCGAGCAATTCCTTAAGGGGGCAAATCGGGGAAATAAAGGAAATAGCGCCAACTGTTGGCCATAACAGCGTTGGGTCTGGTCCGGGAGAAGTCGTAGGTCATTTTACCCTTGAAGTTGTCGGTAGCAGGTCGAAGGTTATCGCTAACGTAGAATTTATTTATTTCAGCAACAAATCGCAATTCTCCGGGAGCTTCATTTTTAATAATAACGTTAATAAATTGGAAGAGAAAACCGAGAATTATTCTGAAAACAAATAGGTTATGAACAAACTGATTAAATTTTTAGCGTTAGGTCTAGCCATATTGGCGGGGTATCTGTCAGTAATTTTCTGTCTTGGCGATCCTGGAAAAGGACTTTTTGGAAACAAACTTACGAAGGACATCATCTTTCGTAAAAATTATCTTGTGTATGCTTTGGATAAAGGACCTGCGCAGGCTGATTTTTTCCATGGTGATACCAGTCAATATGCGGGGGAATGGACAATCGGGACTTACGCCATGACTACTTACGCCTTAACCAATATGGCGATGATTGAGCCAAAAACAGCTTACGAATCGAGCCAAATTATTGCAAGGTGGATAAAATATTGCTTACGTCCCGAAATCTGTTCCTTTGATTCGCTCGCCTGGAATGAGAATCCCTTAGACGATAAGGTGTTAGCAGGAGATAGAGGGCACTTAGGATATTATGGGCATCTTAACCTTATGATGGGGTGTTATGCGTTATTAAATAATGATGGTCGATTTAAGGAATTACATAAGTCTATGAGCGATGCGATTGCTCGAAGAATGCAGAAATATTCACATCGGCATGTTGAAACGTATCCTTTTGAGACATATCCGCCGGATAATACGGTGGCAGTAGCTTCTCTTAGGATTGCCGATATGACGCTAAAGACTGATTACGGTCGGCTTATTCAAGAGTGGATTGAGCAATCGAAATTAATCGAAATGCAGCCGTATGGGTTGATTGTGTTCCAGTTGGATAGCGTTACCGGCAAACCTGTACAGACATGCCGAGGTTCGCATATAGGTTGGAACAGTTTCTTTATGCCCCTGGTTGATGAGCAATACGCCGGAATTCAGTTTCAGCGTTTTAAGAAATATATGTTACGGCGCTTTCCCGGCTTTGCGGCCTTTAAGGAGTATCCGGTCGGCAATCTCTTTAGAATGGATTGCGATACCGGACCGGTAGTTTTCGGCATAGGAGGGACTGCGACAGGTTTTTCCGTGGCAGGAGCGCGATGGACGCGAGATAAACCATTGCTATCCGGCTTATTGAGGACAGTTGAGCTGTTGGGTACGAGCGTGACAAAAAATAACATGCGTAAATATATCGTTGCGCCCATCGTGGGAGATGCCATAATGTTGGCAATGAAGACAGCTTGCAGATGGAGACCGTTGTGGAACTAATTAAGGTGAAAGAATTGATTAAGACGCATCGGCGCCCTATTACGTGTATAAGAATACTATTAATCTATTGGGTATTCTTGTTTATTGCTACCCATACAACAGTTTTTGAATATGGGGTGACCAAAGGCAAGATGAATATGTTGGTTTCTGTCATAGTGATGGTTTATCGGTTGCTTTCGATGGCCCTGGTGCCCGGCCTGTTAATTTTGTGGATCTTTGAGGTGTTGAAACCGGCAACTGATCGGAAGAAGGTATGATCATCTTAGCGTTAACAATAGTTCTTTCATTTTTTGTTGTAACAGTGATTCAATTGTGTTGGTGGATTCCGAAGAACGGTTTTTCATTCTGCGGGAATTGTGTTAACCACTTTGGCGAACCCTATTCCTGTAACGTTATCGATTGGATTGCGAGAGGCATTTTAAGTCCTTTTGCTTGGCCAGCGGTGTTTGTTATCATCCTTATTTGTTTTGCGATAAGCCGGAAAATTACTAAAGCAATCAAAAGCCGAAAAATTAAGGCTCAATTTGCTCATCCTGAAAAATGAGCAGATGAACATACGGAATTGTTTTAAGGCGGATATAAATTTTTACATGCTACGGTAACTTCTTATGAATAGACAAGATATAGCAAAATGTTTAACAGTGTTTATCAAAACATTCGGCTGTCAAATGAACGTACGCGATTCGGAGGTGATCTGCGGGTTACTGAAGAATTCCGGATATAAGATCTGCGGAGACGAGAAGCAGGCGGATGTTATCATATTGAATACCTGTTCGGTGCGCCAGCACGCCGAGGACAGGGTGTGGAGTCAGATAGGCAGTTTTAAGAAGGCGGGAAATAAGCGTCTCATTATAGGTGTTGTTGGATGCATGGCGAAGAATTACGCGGAGAAGATATTTGAGCGTGCTCCTGATGTGGATTTTGTGGTTGGGCCGCAGGATATCCATAAAATCCCGGAAATATTAAGCAAGATAAGCAAAGATAATCTATTCGAGCGCAAGGTTTGGGAGGTAGATGGTAGTATCCGGCCGAATGAGATCTATCATAACAGCTTCTATCAGGAAAAAGAGCATGCTTACCTGGTTATCTCCGAAGGCTGCTCAAATTTCTGCTCTTATTGCGTCGTGCCTTTTGTGCGCGGGCGCTTACGCCACCGTGAACTCAAGAATATCGTAAAGGAGGCCGAGGATGCCGTAGCAGGGGGTTTGACCAGGATCACCCTGCTTGGTCAGAATGTAAACGCCTATAAAGACGGTGATGTTAATTTCACCAAACTACTGCAGCGCCTTGATAAAATTGCCGGCCTAAAGCAGCTGACTTTTTTTACTTCCCATCCGAAGGACACTCACCCTGATTTTTTTAAGGCGATCAGGGATTCGGAGAAGCTGTTAAAGTCTCTGCATCTGCCCTTGCAATCAGGTTCAGACAGGATCCTAAAAGCTATGAATCGCGGGTATTCGGCAAAAGAATACTTGGCTTTGATAGATTCTTATCGTAAAATTGTTAAAGGGGCTTTATTGACCAGCGATATTATCGTGGGTTTCCCAGGCGAAAGCGAAGATGATTTCAAGCAGACGTATGACCTGGTAAAAAAAGCGGAGTTTAACGCCGCCTACATTTTTAAATATTCACCGCGTCCCCATACAGAAGCGCTAAAAATGGCAGATGATGTAGAGAAGGCTGATAAAGAGAAGCGCCACGCCAAGCTACTGGAGCTGCAAAGAGGAATATCCAATAAAAAGAATGCAAAGTGAAAATAAGCGTAAAAAAATTACCCAGTTCTGGATTATCGCCGGGTTACTGTTTTCTCCTGTTCTTTGCTGGCCAGGCGATCTGGACAGGCTTAAAGCTGATTTCTTGCAAGGTAATTACCGCAGGGTTATTTTTGAAGGAGATGCCGAGGCTCGCAGTTCCAATATTCGTTCTTCGGAGGAGCTAAACTATATCCTGGGATTAAGTTATCTTAAGGAAAATAACCCGGGGCAGGCCAGGGAAGTCTTCAGTCGTATCTTAAATAATCCTGCCGGTAAATTCAGGGCTCAGGCAGCCATGGGCTTAGCTGATACTTATTTGATCTCCGGAGATTACCAGGAAGCGGAGAATATCTACAATAAATTGATCAATGATGAGCCCAATACCGGGTTAAAGGCCTCTCTTCTGTACAGGCTCAGCCAGGCCTATTTTAAGAAGGGGGATCACCGCCAGGCAAATGAATACCTGTTTAAACTCAAAAGGGATTTTCCTTTGAGCCCTGAACTGAAATTAACCAGCGGGATCCCGCATATTGAGGCCCCTAAGAATGATGGCGGGACCTATTCTGTGCAGGTCGGATTTTTTTCTAATACCGCAAACGCGGATAATCTTAGGGATAAACTCTCTACTTTAGGTTTCTCGGCTTATGTTGAGGAATCTGCGGGAGGTTATCGCGTAAGGGTAGGCAGGTTTAAAGCACGGGATGAAGCAGTCAAGATGGAAAGCGAACTTTCCAAAAAAGGTTTTCCAACCAAAATCTTTCCGTAAATCAATCGTCGGAGGCAATTTTCTTGTGCTGAGAAAGATAATTTTTCTTGTCGGGCCCACCGGTATCGGTAAATCCGCGGCAGCAGTCAGCTTAGCCAGAAAGCTAAAAGCCGAGATCATATCCTGCGACTCTATGCAGGTTTATCGCGGCATGAATATCATCACCTCCAAGGCTCTTTGCGCACAGAGGCGCTCGGTCAAGCATCACCTGCTCGATGTGGTTACTCCTGCCCGGGAATATAATGTAGCCAGGTACCGTAATGAAGCATTGGCGATCTGCGATAAACTATTTAAAAAAGGCAGCCTACCCTTGTTCGTGGGGGGGACCGGGCTTTATTATTCCATAATTATTGACGGGTTGTTTCCGGCTGTACCGGAGGATAAAAAGATCCGGATCATTCTTTGTAAACAGGCAAAGGCGAAAGGAAGCGGCTGGCTTTATAAAAAATTAGCCAGGGTTGATCCTATTGCGGCCGGGAGGATCCACCCTAACGATACAAGAAGGATAATCCGCGCCCTTGAGGTTTTTATGTTAACAGGCAGTCCGATATCTTCCTTGCAAAAGCAAAGAAAAGGGCTTGGGCCTGAATATGAAGTAAAGATCTTCGGGTTAAACACAAACAGGGAGTCCCTTTACAAAAGAATCAATGCCAGGGTGGAGAGGATGTTTACCTTAGGATTAATAGGCGAGGTTAAACGTCTACTCAAAGGTAAATTGAGCAAAACAGCATCCTGCGCTATTGGCATAAAGGAGCTAAAAGGGTATTTTAACGGAGATTATCCTTTAGAGGAGGCCAGGCGACTTATCCAGCAGGAGAGCCGCCGCTATGCCAAGAGGCAACTCACCTGGTTCAGGAAGGATAAGCGCATAAAGTGGATCAATATTAAAGAGACGGAAACCCCTCAAGGGATTGCCCGGGCTATATATAAGGAGTACCTTCATTAAATGGAAAAAGCGCTTTTAGTCAGCGTTCAGATAAAAACAGATAAACATCATTGGCGGATCGAAGACATTTCTTCAGAGCTTGAGGAGCTTGCCTTTTCGGCAGGAGCCCGGGTAGTTGAGAATGTGATCAGTATTTGCCAGAAGCCGACTGCTAATTATCTCATCGGTAAGGGTAAAGTTGAGGAGATCAGCCTTATTGCCTGTGATGAGGATGTTGATGCGGTAATTTTCAGCCATGACCTTTCCGGAACGCAGCAGCGTAATTTAGAGGATGCTATCGGTAAGAAGACCCTTGACCGTACGCAGCTGATCCTGGATATCTTCAGCCGCAGGGCTCGCAGCCCCGAGGGAAAGATGCAGGTGGAGCTTGCCCAGCTGCAATATCTGCTTCCCCGCTTAACAGGTAAAGGTATAATCCTTTCCCGCTTAGGAGGAGGTATCGGCACCCGCGGTCCCGGTGAGCAGAAACTTGAGGTTGACCGCCGCCGGATCAGGAAGCGGATCGATAAATTGAAGGATGACCTCAGAGCCTTCAGGTCGCACCGCCTGGTTACCCACAAAAGAAGAAAGGAAAATAACCTGCTTTCAGTGGCCTTAGTGGGATATACCAGCGCGGGCAAATCTACATTGCTTAACCTGTTGTCCGGCGCCAGCCAACCTACCTCGGAAAAACTCTTTACTACCCTGGATCCCCTCTCGAAAAGCCTGCAACTTCCCGGCGGGCAGAACATAATTTTATCCGACACAGTGGGATTCCTGCATGAACTTCCCCACCATTTGATCGAGGCCTTTAAGGCAACTTTAGAGGAGGTCAGGGAGGCAGATCTTCTGGTGCATGTTTTAGACGTGGATGATCACCGGCTCTACCAGCATAACCAGGCAGTGCAAAGTGTCTTGGAGGAGTTGGGCTGCGGAGATAAACCTGTCATAGCCGCATTAAATAAGATCGACCTGGTGGAGGACCGCAGCTGGCTTGAGCTGTTGAAGAAGGAGTTCGCGCCAGGGGTATTGATCTCAGCTAAGAACGGGGAGAATCTGGATGCGCTGATAAGCGGGATTGAAGGGCATTTCCTTGGCTCCATGCTTAACTTAAAGATTTTTATTCCGCATACCCGCATGGAATTGGTGGATTTCTTCTACCGTCAGGCAAAGGTAAATAAGATCGATTATCTGCAAGAGGGTATCAGGATCGACCTGGGTATCTCCAGGCAGCTTTACTCCTCCCTTGGTTCGGATAAAGATATAAAGGTTATCGGTTAATTAGCACTCTAATGATTTAAGTGCTAATTTTATTGACAAAGAAAAGATTTGTGTTAAAATTACCTTTCAGCATTTAAAAACCCAGGTATACATAGCGAGAGTAAATGATGCGTAATATCGATTACAGTTCCCGCAGGAGGTCAGTTCTGAGTGCGGCGATCAACCGTCATATCAAGAACGCGCTTCCCGTGGCCAGTGATGATATTGCCAGGGAGTTTGATCTTTGCTCGGCGACCATCAGGAATATATTCTCCGAACTTGAGGAATCAGGTTACCTTAAGCATCCTTATACCTCAGGCGGCAGGATCCCCACAGGCAAAGGTTACCGTTATTATGTTGATTTTCTTGTCCAGCAGATGGAGCTCATAGACGAGGATAAGCAGCGCATCGTAAAGGATTGCAAAAAAAAGATTCGCAGGCTTGAGGATGCCCTTGAGAATACTTCTGAGGTCATCTCCGAGATCACGCATTACGCGGGGATCGTTTCTTTCCTGGAATGGCAGGATAAGATATTTTACAGAGGTATCAGCCGCATACTGGACCAGCCGGAATTCAGGGATGTTGATAAGATACGTATGCTGGTCAGGCTGATGGAGGATAAGGCAAGGCTGCTGGATATCGTCAACCGGGATTTTACCGGAAAGGTCAGGGTTTATATCGGCAGCGAACTTGGTTTTCCGGAGATGGAAAACTGCTCG
>JAHFFQ010000074.1 GCA_023247875.1 Candidatus Omnitrophota bacterium
AAGGAAAAAAACACGTTTTGTATGCCGGAAAAGGATGAGTTCTTGATCATCGCATTTTCAGTAACATACCGATCATCATCCCAATTTACAAAACCATTTTTAAGAGAGGGGGAAAAGGCTGCGGAGACAATAATGAAGATTAAACATAAAGGCAGCGCTAACTTCAGCTTATTCATATCTCACCCATAGATATATGCAGCGGAATCATTCTGGATTATTTTGAATTATACCATAAATTGATAACTGCAAATACAACTTTGTAGTATACCCAAAGTTATGCACCGCTGCCCCTGCGGATATTATACCGGCCCAACAAAAATCTTAGGTAGGGAGTAAAATGAATTGCTTAAAATGGCGATGGCTGAATGGAATCTTGAATCTCGCGCATATGATAAAATATTGAAGGTCTCCCGGAAGCGATGCAATACAGGAGCTTGGATAGGCTGCTATGGATATAACCTATTTCGTTGAAGGCGCGGGGTAGTTGGCCATTTTTTTCGATACGGCTGTAGCAACTTTAAAAAATTAGGATCCACCATATTTCCCAGCTCAATTAATTTATCACAATGCCTTATTGCCAAATCATATTTTCCCTGTTTATAATAAAAAACGGATAAGTTAAAATGAGCCGTTACAAAACCTGGCGATTGCCGCACTATTGCTTTCCACATGGAAATAGCTTCATCAACCCGGTCCTGATCGGCATATATTGCCGCCAAATTATTCGCATTTTCAATATCCGGGTTAAGTTGATATGCCCGCAAAAAGGCTTTTTCGGCTTCCTGATTATTGCCATTATCCGCATAGGCGTTACCTAAATTATAAAATGGCCTTGCTTTATTCGGTGATTTTCTAGCCGCATCACTCCATAAAGTAAGCTCGTTCTGCCAAACAAAATTCCTCTTATAGGTTAATAAAGAATACCCCGCAATCAACGGTAAAAGTATGATTAACAACATGCGGTGGTTCTTCTGCCCAATAAAATAATAGATAATGCCGATGAGAAAAATAGCATACCCGACCATAGGCAAATACAGGCGGTGTTCAAAAATAACGTCGGCGATAGGGATAATACTTGATTCGGTCAGTAAGCTGATAAAAAACCAGAAAATGGCAAAAGAGATCAACCTGTATCTCGAAAATGCCTTTACGGCCATAAATATAGTAACTAATATCGCTAAGGAGCTGATTAAAACTGGCATCTCCAATAAGGTTCTGGACATAGAATAATCGTAATCAACGTTTTGGTTCAAAGGGAAGAAAAGCAGCCTCATATAAGTCAGCATTACCCTGCTCTGGGTCAGAAAATACCGCCACCCGGCAACAGGATGGCTGACTAGTCTTTGTATGTCTACCTTCCACATTGCATGGCTGAAAAACAGGGCGATGGGGATAATCAGCAAGAGGAACAAAAAAGGTGCGGCATATTTACGCAAAGAGTGATTCTTATTGCCGAAAAAACAGGCTTCGTACAAAATAATCATAAGGGGCAAGGTTGCGGTATTCTCCTTTGTAAACATAGCGACTACCCCGATAACCAGGGAGGACAGATAAAACCAAATCCATCCGGTTGGGGGAGAGGGCGAATTCAGCCGCAATAATCTTGATTTAGCATACAGAGAAAGAGAAAGAATATAAAAAAATCCTGCCAGAGAGGTAACCCGCTGATAGATATATGTAACGGATTCGGTTTGCAGAGGGTGAGTTAAAAATACCAGCGCAACCAGTAAGGCCAGCGGACGGGAATATTTCTCCATGTTATCCCCCTTCAGCGCCGGCGAAGAAAAAGTTAAGAGCATAAACCAGAAGACCAAAACCGCAGACCCCAGGTGGATGAGAATATTGACTGCGTGGAAACCAAATACCTGCAGCTGGCTAAAATGATAATTAATAGCGAAAGTCAGAAAAGAAATAAAGCGGGGGGGAGAAAAATTCCACAGGTTGCTTAAATTCCGGATATCTCTTATGTAAGCGTTATCGCGTATAAATACGGTATCATCAAAAGTAAATTGCGCAGAAAGGCTGTTAGAATAAATAGTAATCCCCAACAGCGCAATTATTGCGACTGCCAAGAAATTATGCCATTTTCTAAAAAACTCCGTCTTCATAGCTACCTTTTGCTTTATGTGCGATAAAAACCTCAGGGACGATTGCGGACTTGGCAGGGTTATAGCAGATTAAACAGGTAATTAAATTAATGCGTGGATACTTCAATGATCGTGCTTGCGCTTGAGGTATTGCCCGCGTCGTCCCTTACCGTAAGGGTGACGGTGAAATTACGCGCCCCGTAAGTGGTGCTCCAGTAAGTATTCTCGGGATTTTTCTTGGCTGAGGTATCCCCGTCGCCAAAATCCCAATCATAAGAGACGATCCGGCCTGATTTAGAGCGGGATTTCTCTCCGGAAAAATTTACCTTAAGCGGCGAATAACCTTTGGCGGGCTTGGCAATAATTACCGCCACAGGTGGTTTCAGGGACGGCTTAGCTATCGGTTTTACTTCGACGCTGACAGGCTTGACTTCCGCCGGTTCAGGCTGAGGAGGAGCTGGCTGAACTTCAGGAGCAGGCTGCTGGGCTTTAGGTGGCTGAACCACGGGTTGCACTACTGCCGTTACTTTTTCCTCCGCAACGGCAGGAGTTGAGGTTTGCGGCTCAACAGGCGGCAAAACTGTTGGTTTGGACTCAGGCGCAGGAGGCTCAACTTTCGGCGCTGCCGGTAATGCCTGACCCTGCTTCAAAGATTCTTTGGCTAAATCTTCATTGATATACGCGTTAAGCTTTTCCCTCAGGCTGTTTACGCGGGCTTTCTCCAGCGCATCCTTCTGCTCATCAAGCTTATCCACCTTTTCCCTGTATTTAGGATCACGGTTATATTTATAATCCGCGTAGGCAATAAAGGGCCAGCGCAAAACACCCCCTACGAAACCCACAAACATCGCCGGAGGCTCCCAGAGGAACTCCTTCATGCGCGAGCTTATCTGGCCCATATTCTTATAGTAATATTCAACCTTGCCCCTGCGGCGCTTAAAACGCTCCTTAGCCAAAGTTAGATCCGGCAGGGTTTTTTCTTTCCCGACAGTGTACTCTAAAAGGGGCTTGCCGTCATAAGTGGCCACGTAGCCCTGGCTGGCGGAGGGCCCGGATTTCTGAAATTTGTAAGTAGCGCAGCCGGATAAAATAAACGCAAAAAATAACAAAACCAGGATTCTTCTCACTCCTTTACTCCCCTTCCTTATCTTCATATTTAAGTTTTTCTATTGGCGCATTAAAGCCAAAGCCTCTGAGCGGGTCTTCTCATTCTCCTTAAAGATTCCCCGCACAGCGCTGGTTACCGTCATGGTCCCGGGTTTACGCACCCCCCTCATTGACATGCAAAGGTGCTCAGCCTCGATAACCACCATAACCCCCAGGGGTTTTAACTTCCCCATCACGATCTCGGCGATCTGCGTAGTTAACCTCTCCTGTACCTGCGGCCGGCGAGCCAGGATATCCACAACCCGGGCAAGCTTGCTTAATCCGGTCACCCTGCCGTTTTTAGGGATGTAGGCGATATTCGCCCTGCCCAGGAAAGGCAAAAGATGGTGCTCGCATACGGAATAGAGGGGTATACCGCGCAGCAAAATAATTTCATGGTGTTTTTGATCAAGGATTACTTCAAGTTCCTTCTCGGGATTTTGCTTTATCCCGGAGAAAATCTCTTCATACATCTCGGCTACCCTGCGGGGAGTCTCCAGGAGATCTTTCTTGCCGGGATTCTCTCCGATAGCCTCCAGGATAGCCCTGACTGCCCGTTCAATTTTCTTGCGATCCATAAACACCTCTATTTACCGATACAAAACCGGCTGAAGATCTTATCCAGTAAATCTGCCGGGGAATCCTTGCCTAAAATATTATCCAGATAGGCTAAGGCATCTTTGACCCCCTGCGCGATGAACTCTCCGGATAGGTTATTATCTAATGAATTGCCTGCTTCTGCAATAAGTTTTTCTGCTGCGCTAATGGCGCTAATATGCCTTAAGCTGCTGACCATAGCCGGCTCCGGGGATAATACCACCCCTTTATATACCTGATCGACAACCGCATCCTCCAGCAGATCAATGTTCCTGGACTTCTTGGCGGAAAGCTCAACCATGCAGGGGAAAACCTTTCGGACCTTCTCTTTATCTATCCTCTGCCTGAGATCTATTTTATTGATCACAGGGATAACCTTGCGGGATTTTAATTTATCCATGAGCCTGTGGTCCTCTTTGCTTAAAGGCCTGCTCCCGTCAAAAAGCATAACCACCAGATCTGCCAGCTCGATCTGCTTTTTAGAGCGCTGCACTGCTTTCCTGCCCACCAGGTCTTTTGCGTCAATTATGCCTGCGGTATCCACTATTCTTACCGGGATACCCCTGATATCGATTATCTCCTCTATAGTATCACGTGTAGTGCCGGGTACGCTGGCTACAATAGAGCGTTCCTTCTTAAGCAGGGCGTTTAAAAGCGAGGACTTGCCCACATTGGGCTTCCCGCAAATGACCAGATGTATCCCCTCTTTGTATATCCTGGCAGCTTTGGAGCCGGAAAGCAACCGGGCCATCTTTCCCCTGGCAGCGGCAAGCTTTTTCCCAAGCATCTCTTTTTCCGCAGGCCCGATATCCTCTTCGGGAAAATCGATCTGTGCCTCTAAAGACGTAAGTATATCCAAAAGCCCTGATCTGATCCGCCTGATCTCCTCCGATAACCTACCCTGCAACTGCTCCTGGCTTATCCTTAAGGCAGAATAAGTTTTAGCGCAGATGACATCGATCACCGCTTCTGCCTGCGCTAAGTCAATGCGTCCGTTAAGAAAAGCGCGCCTGGTGAACTCACCCGGCTCAGCAAGCCGGGCGCCGCCTGAAATGGCCAGCTCCAGGACTTTACGCAAAGCCACTAAACCGCCGTGGCAGTTTATCTCTACTACATCCTCCCTGGTATACGATTTGGGAGAACGCATTAAAGTAAGGATCACCTCGTCGATGACCTGCTCTCCGGCCATTATCCGTCCGTAATGCGTAGTATAAGTCTTGAATTGAGCGGGTTTCTTTTTATCTTTAGAAACAAAGATCCTCCCGGCGATGTTTATGGCATCCTTGCCACTGAGCCGGACAATGCCGATCCCTCCCTGGCCTATGGGAGTAGATATGGCTGTGATCGTATCATTAAGGCTGCTTTTAAGCATCACGGTATTCACCCACGACAAATAAAGAACCGGTAACTAAAATCAGGCCCTCTTTATGCGCGATTTTCTCCGCTAAGAGTTTGGCCTCTTTTACGCTTTGCGTCAAATACGGCTTTCTTTTAAAATATAAGGATAAACTTTTGGGATCAGCTGCACGCCAGGTTCTTGCGCGGGTAAGAATAATTTCATCCGCTAAAGGGCCGAGTATCCCGCATATCGCGGGGATATCTTTATCCTGTGAGATACCAAGCACAAGAATGATTTTCTTATCTTCAAAATTCTCTAAGACTGTGTTTTTTAAGGCAACGGCCGAGGCTGCGTTTTGAGCGCCATCCAGGACGACCAAGGGGTTCTTGGCGATAACTTCACATCTACCCGGCCAGGAAGTATTATAAAGCCCCCGGCGTATTGCCTGGTCTGCGACATTAAAACCGCGAAAACTTAAACCCTCCACCAGGCCGACAGCCAAAGCAGCATTGGCCATCTGATGGGCTCCCAACAGGTTTATGCGCAAGTTTTTATAAGTTTTACGCAGCCCCCTGATCGTAAAACCTTGCCTGGCCCTGAAATATTTTATCTGCCTGCTAACTTCATAAAGGCTGGCCTGAAATCTTTTGCATCTTTTATGAATAACTTGCCTGGCCTCTTTATCCTGCCTGGCGGAAATTACGATCGCCCCTTTATCCTTTATGACCCCTGACTTCTCCCTAGCAATCTTGGTCAGGGTTTTGCCTAATTTCTGCACATGCTCGTAACTTATCGGTGTAAGGCCGCACACCAGAGGATCAGCAGCATTAGTTGCGTCCAGCCTGCCGCCCATGCCGGTTTCTAAAACCGCGAAGTCAACATTCCTGCGTTTAAAATATAAAAAAGCTATCGCGGTATAAACCTCAAAGAAAGAAAGTGGGCCATATTTTGAATGACGATTATACCTTTCTATCCCCGGTTTTAATTCTCTGACTAAAGAGGATAGTGCAGCCTGAGAGATCATCCCCTCAAAATCCCCGGCTGTTGTCTTGCCTCCGGGGACAAAAGGATCGAGGATCCTTATCCTTTCCCTGAAATCATGCAGATGGGGTGAGGTATAAAGCCCGACGCTAAAACCCGCCTCCCTGAGGATGTAGGCGGTAAAAGCACAGGTTGAGCCCTTACCTTTTGTCCCGGCTACATGAATAACAGCCAGAGAATCCTGGGGGTTTCCTATAGCCGAAAGGAATCCCCGGATACGCGCTAACTTCAGCGTTTCTTTATACGAATAGTTCAGGTTTTTTTCGTAGTCAGCGAAGGAATTCAGGTATCTTATAACTTCCCGGTAGGCCATACATTAATGCCTGAAGTGCCTTATACCCGTTGTAACCATGGCGATCTTGTACTTATCGCAGGCAGCGATGATCTCCTGGTCGGCGATAGAGCCTCCGGGCTGGATTATCGCCCTGGCCCCTGCTTTATGCGCCCAGGATATGGCATCCGCCTTCGGAAAGAAAGCGTCCGAAGCCAGGCAACAATCCTTGCTTAAATTGCCGGATTTCTTTTTAGCGATCATTACCGAATCTACGCGGGACATCTGCCCTGCGCCTATACCTACGGTCCTGGTGCCTTTGGTAAAAATTATGGCGTTGGATTTTACGTGCTTGGCCACCTTCCAGCCAAAGATCAGGCTTTCCATCTGGCTTTTGGTCGGTTTTTTCCTGGTCACGACTTTAAGTTTATTCAGGTCCAGTGTCTCTAAATCCTTGCTTTGCAAAAGCATGCCGCCAGAGACCCGCTTAAATTCCGGCTCATCAATGGGGCTTAAATCCAGGAGTTCAAGCAG
>JAHFFQ010000075.1 GCA_023247875.1 Candidatus Omnitrophota bacterium
ATGAATTTGCCAAAGAGAACGGCTTCCGGGATTATCAGCATTTAACAGCTTCCCTGGAGAGCATAACTCCTGATCAGCGGGCGATATTCGAACAGGTAACGAACCTTTCCCAGAATGCCGATGCTTTTATCAGTGATGTTAGGCCCAAAGTCAAGACAAAGATCCTCACCAGCAACCTTTACCAGACAGCTAATTCCATCGTGCTTTCCTCCAAAATATCCGGCCTTTCATTGGCTCAACAGCAGATGTTAGATGACGCGATCAGCAAAAAAGAGGCGGATGAAAAGGATAACAAGGTTGATGTAAGCGGGTTTTTGGAGGGGGAGAAGCCGGTTGATGTCACAGTGCTCAAAGAGGCGTTGGGAAGGGCTTTGAGGAATAGAGTATTGGCCGAGCCGGAACTATGGACCGGGATCATGAAAGAAGATTTCTTCAGGCAAAAGGAAACTGTCAACGGCAAAGAAAGCGAATATACGTTCTCATCTTCATTGGTCAGGGAAGCGGTGGAAAAAGAATACAAGAAATACATAGGTGAGGTGTTGGTTACAGTGCATCAAGAGATAGGTCAGGAAGGGATGCTTACGCTTCTGGAAGCTATCAAGGCTAAGAACGCAGAAGAAATCAAAAAAATGAGCCTGTTAGAATTGACAGGCTTAACCGGCGTCAAAGTTGAGAGCTTATTTGAGTCCCGGAGCCTCAGGAGTTTTATTGACAGGATAAAAACCCCTGCGGATATAGCGGATTTGTTGGTGCGCATGGAAGTACTGGTGGGTGTGAGGGGAAAGTTAAGTGGGCTTGTCGAAAAAGGAACAATTAAAGCAGACAAAATTTTCTTAGAAAAAGATATAGAATTGTTGCAACAAGCTTTAGGGTTGGATAAAGGGGCAAGAGAGTTCATAAATGACTGGGCGATTTTTGTCGCCTTGATCCGCAATGAACTGGCAGGCAAGGCGTTGACGCAAGTCAAAGAGGAATTGATCAATAAGATCAGTAAGGCAATGTTTGATGATAAGGCCACGCCAGAGTGGGGCGAAGTTAAGGCAATGATAGATAAGGTTAGAGAAACTTATGGCATAACAGAAGGGGAGAATAAGTTTGATCAGGTAGCGGCAATGTTTGAAGCGAACGGCAAAGATTCTATAAAGGGTAGAATCGAAGCATTTAAAGCCGAAGCGCTTAACAATGGCCAGGCCTTTTCTTTAGAGAGGATATCCGAGACGGTTTCCCTGCTTACCGACATAAAGATGGCAAATAAGGATGCCGCTGAAAAAACCGGCATTGAATCTAAAATAGCCCAGGAACAATTAAATTATATTTTAGGCGGGGATAATGCCGCAAAAACTTACAAAGAGTTAGACAGGAGACTGGGAGAATTACGTTTCCAGGAAGAGGCGCAAAGGGCGCAGGATCTGTTTAAAGACAACAGCGATAGGCATCTAATGGCGGAATTTTATCGCGCAGAACCGGTCAAGATGAAGAAGGATGTTTGGCTTACTAGTTTGAATGCGGCAAAAGAAGCTTTTAAGAGCGCCAGCCAGGAGGAATTAATCGGAAAATGGAAGGTATATCAGGGCATTCTAAGATCCCGGCCTAAGGGCGCCTTAGATAGTATAGAAGTTTCTTTTGTCGGCAGAAGCAAGGCAGATAAGTTTAAATTAGATCCAAAACAGCTTGATGGGGCAAAAGAAATCGCTCGTCAGACTCCGGATTGGTTGAAAGACGACATTTCCGTTACTGTTGGTAAAGATGGAAAGGTTGACCAGAAGGATGTTGAAAGGATCCAAAACATCATTACGAAGGAGATCCTGGAGAATAAGAATATCGATGAGGCAACCAGGGCCGGCCGCCTGGCCAGGTTTATGTATGAATTTATTGAGAAAAATTTCGAGAGTATAATGGGGATAGAGTCTGAAAAACCGGATATCCAGAGGCCGGAAAACATCCTTGAGATATTTAACGGAACAGCGCTAGAAGCGGCAATGGGCCAGGGCAAGACCATACCTGCAGGTATGGCGGTAATAATGAATAAGTTATTATATAAAGACAGCTCCGCTTCCTTCTATTTTACCAAGAACGCGACATTGGTAAGCCAGGCAGTAAGCGATGTAAGCAAGTGGGCGCGGCTCTTCGGTTTAAAGGTTGCGGATATTGACTCCCTGGTAGGGGCTCAACTTCCCACAAGCATGCTGCGGGAGATCATATTTGACCAGGATACTATTCTGGTAGGGAGCCTGACCGGTTTCGCGCATCTCTTTAACCGCAGGATGTACGGCGGGATGGAAAAAGAGAGGGTTGATTCACTATTAAGAGAACTATCCGGAAGGAATAACCTGAAAATAATTGATGAGGCGCACAATGTGATTATCAACCAGCAGGAGGCGATCGTCGGTTCGGGCAGCAGGAGTCTGCTTTCCTATTATCATAAGTATATAGATAAAATGGAGATAATAGAAAAAACATTATTGGAGTTTGGGGAGATCAAATTATCTCAGACCGAAAAAGAGAGCGCTTCTTCTCCTATCGCAGAAACTCAAGGGAATAAGAAGGATGCGGCTATCTATCGGGAGCCGTCAGGACGCTCCCACCTGACTACCGCGGCCTTTGAACTGTTAAAATCAAGGGTTAATGATCCGCTTTTGGGGGATGGGGAACTGGCGAGTTTAGTTGACGGATATCTTAACCCGGATATGGTCGCCTTTACAAATACGGGTAAAGAGAATGGCAAGCTGGCATTAGCAGTAGTAGGAAATAAATATAACGGCATGGAGATAGACCTGAGTCAGCAAAACTCCGCCGCATTCTTTGGGGCTTTATACAGGCAGGCAAAACAGATGCCGGGTTGGGGCGATAGATGGGCAGAGAAGGTTGATCTGAAGAATTCCGTAGTAGGCCACGATGTCCCTGAAATATCCACCGATGCTTTAAGGGGGATCATGGATATCGGAGGCAGGGATTCCCTTATGTCAGGGACAGCCCAGCCCTATAAAGAATGGTTACGTTTGTTTAGCGGCAGCGAACTTGGGGAGACAATCGGTCCAGAGCTTAGATTAATAAGGAATGACTTGGGTGAGTTGGTGATTGTAGAAGTAGACAATGCTAAAGGCAGAAAAATAGGAGAGTTAAAAGAGTATGGAGCAGCTGATGTATACGTGGAAATGGCTAAAGAGGTAAAGAAGGCCAGTGACGCGGGCAAAACAGGCGTATTTGTGGTGGTCAGTTCGGAGAACCTGGCAAAATTTGAAAAGGCCCTCAAGAATGCAGGGGTCAGCGTGGATAAAGTAGAAGTTTATGGCACCTCTACTTCAGCGGCGCAGAAGAGTGAGTTAGCGGCGCGGGTCAAAGAGAAAAAAGATGGCGGCAATTTTGAGAATGGCCAGATAATCGTCGTAACCGAGATAGGAACCGAAGGCCTCAACGTAAGAAAGGGAGTGGACCTATTCTTCGCGGATGCCCACAGGATGGATTTAACCACCGCTTTGCAGGGGTTAAGGCGTATCAACAGGCAGGAAAACGCAAATGACACGGTGCACTTTTTCTATAATACTTCCACGCTGGACACTCTTTTGAAAGATAATTGGTCTGTTTTAAAGGGTGTTTTACGGGAAAGATGGCAGAGCAGGGAGAATGGGTCCAGGCAGGGAGACCCGGATTCCTTGGTCAAATTATGGCTGGAAGCTGAAAAGTCCGGAACAGAGAATTTATCCTCCCAGGATAAGGTCCGCCTTGCGCTGCATATGAGGGAGGAGATCAACCGCAGTGATTATGCCTTTAAGATGTTCCAGAGGTTTGTGGAAGATACCTTTATCCGCCGGCCTTTTGAGAAATTCATGGAGCACGTAAACAACTTCGGCACCGGCGAACAAAAAGAATTTATCGCGGAGGTATATAAAAAGATCATTTTGGACAGGAATTCAGAGCTTTACTCCAGCTTTGCCTATGCGGAGGCGATGCATCCGCAGGACATGATCAGGCAGGTGATGGAGAATACCTCATCGCGCATAAAAACCCTTTATGATGTCATAACCGGGGTTTCCCGTAATTTTAAGTCCAAGGAATATGAGGCAACTGTTTCCAAGCTAAAGCTGATGTCCGACCAGTCTTCTTTTGCCTCCGATAAAGCGATGACCGGAGCTCTCCAGATATATTTACAGGCTATTCCTTGGTCCAAGGATAAGTGGATGCAGACTTTTGACAGGACCCTGGCTGAAACGCTGAATAATAAGGATAATACCGGCAACAAGGCCCCGCCCACTATTCACGATACCGCAAGTGTAGAGGATGCGATTAAAATGGGCTTATTCCTTGCCGAAGAAGTCTTAGTCCCCACCATCAGGACCTCCGCGAATTCCAATGAAAAAGCAGTGCTGGAGAAGCAGCAGATCGTCAAAGGCATTGATAAAGCTGTGGAGATCTTAAAGAATCACGCGATAGACATCTCCGCGGCGCGCAATGAGATCATTAGAAAAGCCGACGGCCTGACCAGTTACAATTTCCTGCCCACTGTTAATGCAGCCATCATAAGTTTACTTAATAATAATTCTTCCAATTCTCCCCTTATCGCTTCAAGCGGCAATTATAATAACTTTAGGGATGCATTGTCCAGGGCGCTTAACGAGCTAAATACTTCATTAGCGGGCATATCTTCCTCTTCTGATTCTGTTATGCAAAAAGCTTATGCATTGCTAGGCGCAATTGATTCAGCAGCAAGGCCTTACGACAATATCTTAAGCGACACAGAAAGAACCGATTTAAAAGATCTCCTGGCCTTGAGCGTAAATCCTTCTTTGGATTACTCCCGCCTTTCCCTTATCGCGGGAAATATGCTCTTGGCTAAAGCAGTGCCAGGAAATGACGAGGCTGATAATTTTGTCAAGGGCATGGCTTATTCGGCTCAGCATGACCCTCTGCTCGTAGAAAGATATATAGGTATAAATGCCGCCGGATTCCATCCTCTCTCCTGGTTCAGGAGATGGCTCCTGCTTTACCGTGACCGCGGTTCCATGAATTTTGACAACTGGGCAATGGTCAACCCCATAAAATATGGGGGTAAATTAAGCTTAAGCAGCTTGTCAAAGATGCTCAGGCCTTCTGTTTCTTTGCTTAACCGCTATTCATCCGGGTTGGATAAACCGGCTTTATTAAGGAAAGACAATTTAAGCAGGATAACAAAAGATGTTCAGGAATCATTGCCGGGTTCGGATGAACGGGAAATTTATTTATTAGCCAATTATCTTGTGGCTTTGAAATATGCCAACGCGGGCGCGGTGGCGAACTGGTTCAATAAACAAGCCAAGCCCAGCAGCACCCTCAGCCGCTTGTACAATTCTTCAAAAGGTATACTAAGGCCGTTCAGTCCTTTCTCCCGGTTCTATACAAAACTCAATGATACCGAGAAGCAGCCCATCAAGCATGAGCTGGAGGAGATCTTCAGTCCCGCATATTTTGAAGGGGACAGCTTATCAACCATTGCCCAGCTTAAGAAAGTAGGGGAATTCTTCAAAGCTCAAGGGGTTATCCTTAATATGGCGCAAATATACAAATTCCATAAGGCAAAGGCGGATGCGCGGGTTGATTTGTATAAGCAATTTATGGGCAGGAAGAGTAAAACCGACTTCTCCGTTGTATTAAAGGGTTTAAAAGACGAGATCAAAGCAAGCCCGGCGTATGGAAACTACTCCGCGGATATCCGGAATATCAAGGAAAAACTATATAAGCAGCAGGCAGGGGGCTTGAGCCTTATTAATGTGCTTGCCGGCACCAATGACGTGATAGATGAAGCTGAATTTGAGAACTATGCCCAGCTATTCCAATTCAGCCGCAGCAGCAAAGGCAATAAAGATGCCAAGGATCTGTTAAATAATATTTTACTTGAAATCCCTTCTTTATCCAATAAGGCGATCCGCGAATCTGCTTTAAGGGGAATTGCCAGAGACAGTTTAGCCAGGATAAGCTACCTGGCGTTAAATGAGGCTATAAAGGCTTCCACAGCGGACAAGAAGAGCGATGTTCTCAGGCACGCGCTGGCGAATGTAAACAGAATAGCCACTTATCTTACTATGTATAGCGCGAACAAGAATATAGACTTACAGACCTTGCTTGAAACAGCGAATATTCCTCAGGAGGAGCGCGATAAAATCATACGTTTACTTCCGATCATATCATCTGCCTTAGGGGACAAGTTTATACCGCAGTTTGCCAAGTTTTATTCGGCTAAACTGCAGGCAGCTGTTAAGAAGTTAACGGATGCCATTCCCGCAATAGAAAAATTAGGTATTGAATCAGGGATCGATCTGCAGGCATCTGAACGCATGCCGCAAATAATTCTAGGCATATTGTCAGACAGGGAAATACCTACGCAGGCAAGCTTCTTCAGGATGGCCAAGGAGATAGAGGACCTGCAGAAGATCACGCATAAGCAATGGGGCTATTACCTTCAGGCGCAGGGTGACCTGGAACGGTTAGGTTTACCTTTCTCAAGAGAAATATTGGAAGCCCTTAAGATAATGCATGAGGCGGAATACGCTGCTCAGGATGAAACACTTTCCGGATACAAAAGGGATTACTTCGCAATAGCCAAGGATGTCATTAAAAATGCGGCAAATGCAAAGGACGCGAAACTTCTGCGTAACTACAATGAAATATTAAATCAGCTAGCGGTATTAAAGGAAATTATCAGGAGAAACCCGGGTTTAGGCCTGAAAGAGGAGGCGGTATTGGGTTATTACTATCACCCGGAGACTTTATTTACCATTACCGGCATTACCGGCTACAGCGGTGATTTCCACGCTGCAAATGGCGCCCTCTTAGATGTAGATAAAGCAAGTAATACCCTGCAGAGGATAAACACCGCTCTGCCATTACGCGCGAAAGGGTTAACTCCTTATGGAGTGGATATAGCAAAGATCTCGACTGTCCAGGAGGATTTTGATAAGCAATTAGCCGGGATCAGAAAAGATATACAATCCGAGGAACAAATAGCG
>JAHFFQ010000076.1 GCA_023247875.1 Candidatus Omnitrophota bacterium
CACGGAACTAATTATTCTCTTGAGCAGCATCTATCCCCCCGAACCTTCTCTCCCTCTTTTTGAAATCAAGGATCGCCTCTTTTAATTCCCCTATCCTGAAATCCGGCCAATATACTTTTGAGAAATAAAATTCCGCGTAAGAAAGCTGCCAGAGCAGGAAATTACTGATGCGCATCTCGCCACTGGTGCGGATCAACAGCTCCGGGTCGGGGAGGCCGGCGGTATAAAGATAACGGGAGAAACCATCGCAATCAAGCCCTTCAAGCAACCTTTCATCCTTGAGCACGGATGCGGCAAATTTCTTTGCGGCCTCTACGATCTCCTGCCTCCCGCCGTAATTTAAAGCCAGGACCACCGTCACGCCGGTATTTTTCTTTGTCAACTCTTCGGATTTTTCGATCTTCTTCTGTAAAAATTCAGGCACGGGGGCCTTGCCTCCGATGACCCGAAAACGCATATTATTGCGCTCAAGCTCCTTTATCTGCCCATCTAAAAAATTATCCAGATAGCGCATAAGCGTATCTATTTCCTTTTTAGGCCTGCTCCAGTTTTCCGTGGAAAAAGCAAAAAAAGTGATCACCTCTAAACCGAGGTCCCCCGCGCCCCGGATTATCTCCTTAACCCGCTGGATACCCTGGCGGTGCCCGGCAGTGCGGCTCAATCCCCTCTCCCTGGCCCAGCGGCCGTTCCCGTCCATGATAAAAGCGATATGTTTGGGGTTATTGTTTTTAACCGGCATATTACTGATGTACCCGATAATCTATTTCGCTGAAGATATTATCCTTGTGTTCTATATCGGCCAGCCAGCCCTCATCGATGCTGTTGGATCTCAACTCCTCATAGAGCCGGGTAAAACGCAGGAGATGTTCTTTGGTCCGCTTTACCGCGTAACTTGTGTGCGTGCCGGTCCCGAGGATAAAACCCCAATCCGAACTCTGCGCCAGGAGCAGCTCGCGCAAAGCCTGGTTTAACCCTCTTTTGCGTAAGCCCTCGGCGGCCGGGAAAATTTTTACCAATTCGCTCATCCGCTGGCTTGCCATATGCAGGTGCCGGTAAATCCAATCATTGGATCCCTGCAGCCACATCTCACTGTATCCTTTATAACCCCAGCTGGATAATGAAGGGGTGATCACCTGGTTGCGCGGGTTCTCCTGCAAATACTCAGAGGGGGTAATTAAACGGATCTCATCCTGGTCGCAGGCAATCTTACGGAAAAGAAAATCCAGCCACATCGGGCCCTCATACCACCAGTGCCCGAAAAGCTCGGCATCATAGGGAGAAACAATGACCGGGGGCTTACCCATAAGCCCGTTAAGATAACTTGCCTGCTTCTGGCGGTTAAACATAAAGTTACCGGCATGACTGGCCGCTTTATCCCGCGCCCACTGTTCGACATACGGTTCCTTATTGTTTCCCTGTCCGGTAATCCGGTAATATTTTATCCCGGTATTGATGCGCACCCCGTCCGGATGAATATAGGGTTTGATGTAATCATACTCTAAATCAAAACCGATATCCCGGTAGAATTCACGGTAGTTAAAATCCCCCGGATATCCTTCAATTGAAGACCAGACCTGTTTGCTTGACTCCAGGTCCCTGCCAAAACAGGCAACTCCGGTGCCTTTGCAGTAAACCGGGGCAAATATCCCGTATTTCGGCCGCGGAGAACCGTGCAAGACCCCGTGTGAATCCGTAAAAAAGAAACGGATCCCGGCCTCCTTAAGTATCTCATCATGCCCCGGATGATATCCGCACTCCGGCAGCCATATCCCGTTGGGCTTACGCCCAAAGATACTTTCATAATGGTTTACCGCGACCTTGACCTGCGCCCGCACTGAAGCCCGGCAGGTATCCATGAGCGGGAAAAACCCGTGCGTCGCCCCGCAGGTAATGATCTCAAGCTTCCCCAGGTCCTGGAACTTTTTAAAAGCAAGGGTGAGGTTACGGTTATACTTCAGAAAGGTATCTCGAGCGTGGGAGAATCTATTAAAATACATCTGCGCCAAATCCCTGAAAGCCGCTTGCCAACCGGTCCTCTCCATCTCCTTAGCGGCGAGCTCAATAGATTTATTGATGTGCTTCAGATAGCGCTCCTGGAGCAGCGGATCCCCCAGCATGGAAATAAGGGTGGGGCTCAAAGTCATGGTCAGGCGAAAATCGATCCCGTCATTGACCAGGCCTTCGAATACCGAAATAAGCGGTACATAAGTTTCGGTGATCGCTTCATAAAGCCAATCCTCCTCCAGGAAATCCTCAAATTCAGGATGCCGGACAAAAGGAAGGTGGCCATGTAAAACTAAGCAAAGATAACCCTTGAACATTGTTTTATCTGGTTTCCCGGTTAACGATAGGAGTTATGGTGCGCTCTTCAAGCTTATCGCCGGAGGTGGCTTTTACCGGTATATGCTGTTTACCGTCGGGCAACCAGAAACGCAGGGTAAATGTGCCGTCGGGCCGTAAATTCACCGGTTTTCCCTGCACGGCTACCTTAGCAGTCGGCTCTGTCGCCCCGTAAACGATCAGTTCACAATCCACTTTCATCCAGAAGCCTCTTTCTTTAAGTTCTTTTCTCACCGGGCTAGAGGACAACCCTGAACTAAAAATGCCCTGCTTTATACGCTCCTGCCAGGCCCCTCCCACCGGAGAGCTCCTGCCTAAGCCAAATCCCATGCCATATAGCCGGGCAAACATATCTTCGGGGATCATCCATTCTTCATCGGTGATCCAGGATGGCCCATCCAGAGGGGTTTGCACGACATTGGAGCGCACGATGGTGATAAATCTGCCATCGGGTAACATCAATCCCAGGTCTACGCAAAAAGAGCATCCCGGATGCCCCGTGTCAATGTACCAGCTGCTGGCAAAATCATTGATCTGGATATCAAAAAAACTATTGGCATTAGAGCCGTTAAAGATAATATTGGTGACATCATAAACCCTTAAGACTCTCCTGGCACGTTTAAAATCATCACCTAACCTGGACTTCAGCCGGTCGATGGTCTGGCTCCTTAATTCCCAATACGTATGCACCCAGCGCGGATCGCGCACCTGTAAAACGATCCTGTCCTGGTCATACTGATAAGGCAGTTCCTCCTGCATAAAGCGAGCCGGACGGCTGGGTTCGGGATGCGAAAATTTCGCATCCGTCACGACCGTCTCCTGAAAACTGGGCATCTCTTTCCCAAATCCGGCGACGGGGGTTTTGGCGGCAAGCGGCTTTTTCTTCCGCTTAAGGGTGAACCGAGCAGGAACGAGTTTCTTTATTTTCTCTTTCATTTTATTCAATACATTCATCGACCCCTCCCTCCAATAAAAAAGGGGACTATCTCCCCTTTTCACAGAACAGCAGCTTCCAGTTCTTTTACCTCCCTTTATATCATTTTCCAGCCTCTTTAGGATTGCTTGCTTTCTGCCCCTGGTCCTTCAAGGCCTGATTTACCGCCTGCTCATCTACCAAAGCCTTCTTGACTGCCTCAAGCTCCAACCGGGCCGCTTCGGCCTCTTTTTCCTTTGCCTTGGCCTTTTCCTCTAAAGCTGAACTTTCCTGCGCGAACTTGCTTACCTTTTCCTCGAGGGCAATACGGCTGGCCATCTCTTTATCGCTCCTGGTTTTCTGGCGCAAAGCACTATTGCAGGAGCTAAGTGTGCTAAAAAATAAGATCAGCGTTAATACCGCCAAAATGATCACTACGCGGTTCCTTAATCCCTCATCCATCTTAAAATCCATCTTTATTTAAGATTATCCTCTGGTTCCTTAAGCTGCTCGGGCTGAACCGTTCGGTCCCCTTTGACCTTGGTAACATTGGGCAGGATAACTATCTCCACCCTGCGGTTCTGCTTACGGCCTGACTTGGAGTCATTGGAAGCCACCGGCCGGTATTCCCCGTAGCCGATCGCTGAAAGCCGCTCAGGAGATATTCCCTGATCCTGAGCGAGATAATGCAAAACGCTTAAGGCCCGGGCGGTGGAAAGCTCCCAGTTGGATTTCCACCCGGAACGCTTGATCGGCACATTATCCGTATGCCCTTCTATGCCTATGTTGAACTGCCGCATATTATCTTTTAGCACCGCGGAGACCTTGTCCAGCAAGGGGTATGCCTCCGGCCTAATCTTGGCTTTCCCGGAATCAAACAAAAGGTCGCCTACGACGGTAATTACCAGGCCCTTCTCCATCATCTGCAGCTTGACCTGCTTATCGCTTATCTCCTGCGAAAGCTTCTGCTCAAGCATGCTTTTTGAGCGGCTCAATTCATCAAGCTGGGCGCTGAGCTCCTCGATCTTCTGGGCGTCGGAGCGCCTGCCTTTTTGAAAAATAAAGGTACAGCCGGTTAAATTTAAAGTTAGGAATAAGACCAACGCGGTTTTAAGAAAATTGTTCTTCATTTTACCTCTCCTTTTATTCATTTTGAATTCTAAATATAACATAACCCTAAATTTTAGTCAAGGGTTTTTAGGGTTCCTAACGGATCATGATGGTGTCTTTTCTGGCTGAGCCGACCGAAACCATGGTTATTTTGGCCTTAAGCAGCCCCTGCAGCTCCACCAGATATGCCCGGGCATTAGGATGCAGCTCTTTAAAGGAGCCCGGCTTATCATACTGATCGGGCCAACCCGGCATCTCTTTATAAACCGGCTTGGCATTGGTCAATACTTCAAAATCGTAAGGGAACTCTTTAAAAATCTTACCTTTATATTTATAGGCAGTGCAAATCTTTAACTTTCGCAATCCGTCAAGCACATCCATCTTCATGATCGCCAGTTCCCCGATACCGTTAAGTATCACCGACTCCCTGGACATAACCGCGTCAAACCATCCGCATCTGCGCGGCCTGCCCGTTGTAGCGCCGAACTCATTGCCTTTGTCACGCATAAACTTGCCGAAACTGGCGGCAAACTCCGTGGGGAACGGGCCTTCACCCACCCGGGTGGTGTATGCCTTGCATACCCCAATAACCTTATCGATCCTGACCGGGGATATGCCTGTGCCGGTACAAGCACCCCCTGAAGTTGCCGATGAAGAGGTAACAAAAGGATAGGTTCCGAAATCAATATCCAGGAATGTCCCCTGCGCTCCTTCCAGCAGGATATCCTTCTTATCATCGATCGCCTTATTTAATAATAAAGCGGTGTTGCAAATATAAGCCCCCAATAATTTGCCATAATCAAGATACTGGCGGTATATTTTATCGAAACTAAAACCCGGGTGCCGGTAAACCTTCCTGAAGACCTCATTCTTTTCCTTGAGATTATCCTTGAGCTTCTCCCTGAGGATGGCGGGATTCAAAAGGTCGATCATGCGGATGCCGCAGCGGTTGATCTTATCCGCGTAGCATGGCCCTATGCCCCTTCCGGTAGTGCCGATCTTATGCTCTCTTTTGGCTTCACGCAACTGATCTAAGTTTTTATGATATGGCATGATCAGGTGCGCAAGAGAAGAAACCTTGAAACGCCTGCTGAAATCGATCCCGCTTTTTCGTAAACCCCTTAATTCGGCCAGAAGCACCTCCGGGTCGATCACCACCCCGTTGCCGATACAGCAGACCTTGCCGGGATGCAATATTCCCGACGGGATAAGATGGAATATGTACTCCTTCCTGCCCACCACCACCGTGTGGCCGGCATTGTTGCCGCCCTGGTAGCGCACTATATAATCCACCTTCTGGGAAAGGATATCGATAATTTTGCCCTTGCCCTCATCCCCCCACTGTGTCCCCACTAAGACTATATTCATCTTTTCCTTTACGGTGTCATGGTAAAAATCTTATGCGCGATATCCGGGTATTTAGCGATAAAGTTCAGCTCATCATCGACCAGGGGCTTTTGGTTATGCACATTGGCATACCTGACCAGCTCCAGTATGCGGGTTGCCTCGGCGTCATCCTTAAAAGCAACCTCCAGTTTTTCATAGACATTGCGAAAACCCTTGATCCCGGAGTATTCTCCGGCGGTGATCTTTCTGCCGGTCTCAATGATCTCCGGCTCCCCGCGGCCCAGCTCCTCGTAATCGTAGAGCTCGTAGTTGCGCCTGTCCTTCAATGCCCCGTCGGCATGGATACCGGATTCATGGGCAAAGGCATTGGCGCCCACGCCGGGCTGGTTAATCGGTATAGGCACACCAAAGGCGTAAGAAGCGTATTTGCAGATCTTCCAGGCTGTCTTTAAATTTACCTTCTCATCCAAGTGATAATCCTGCATGCCGCTGCCGTATTTTATCGCCAGGATCACCGACACCAGGTCAGCGTTACCCGCGCGCTCACCCATACCGTTGACGCAGGTGTTGATAAATGAATCCACCCCCGCATCAATCGCCGCTTTTGCTCCGGCAATAGAATTAGCCACGACCAACCCCAGATCATTATGGCAATGCACCTCGATAGGGAGCTTCACCCCTTCGGCCAATAACTTTATTCTTTCATAGATGCTAAAAGGGGTATCGCACCCCAGAGTATCGCAGTAGCGGATCCTGTCAGCTCCGGCCTCCTTGGCCTTAAGCGCGAATTCAAGCAGATAATCCATATTGGTGCGCGAGGCATCCTCGGCATTGACCCCTACTGATTCAGCCCCCAGTTTCAGGGCCTCCTTCACTGCCTCCTCCATCTCTTTAATTACCGACTGATGGTCCAGCTTGCCCTTGAACTTATGGACGATCATCTGGTCGCTGGTTGAAATGGAAAGATTGAGGTACTTTAAATGCGGCACCAGCTTGAAAGCGGATTTTACATCCTCTTTTGTCGCCCGCAGCCAACCGCTCAATCTTATCCGGGAGAAACCTCCCAAGGCCGCCAGATCCAGGTTGGCATTAAGATAATTGGTCTCATGGCGGGTAAGCGGAAAACCGAACTCCGACTGGAAAACCCCCATCTGGTCAAGATACCAGTTGATCATGGTCTTCTGCAGCTTGGAAAGGCAGATACGCGATGTCTGCACGCCATCGCGGTTAGTTACGTCAAGCAAATAGATCTTTGGTTTAT
>JAHFFQ010000077.1 GCA_023247875.1 Candidatus Omnitrophota bacterium
CTAAAGGAAGGGTAGGTTTTGCTTTGGATAAAGCCAATGAGGTCGCCGATGCCATCCGCAAATCCCTGACCAAAGCTAAGAAGAGCCTCTTTAAGGTTCCCTTGGAAGGATCGAGCATTCCTCATGAGATAATCGGAAAATTCGGGGCGGCAAGTGTCTTGCTAAAGCCGGCTTCTGAAGGTACGGGTGTAATTGCGGCAGGCCCCGTACGCGCCATCTGTGAGGCCGCCGGGATAAAGGATATACTTACCAAGTGTCTTAAATCAAATAACCCGATCAATGTCATCAAGGCTACCATGCAGGGATTAAGGAACCTTAAAGCGTAAAAATGAAAGAGAAAAAACCCGTTGTAAAACATGTGATCAAGAAGCCGCTGGTGAAGAAGCCGGTCTTGAAAAAGGCTGCGCATAAATCTTCACCGAGCCTGGCTTCTTTGCATAATCTGAAAGCCCCTTTTGGCGCGCATAAGAAGAGAAAGATTTTAGGCCGCGGACCTGGTTCCGGTCACGGCAAGACCTCAACGCGCGGCAGTAAAGGCCAGACCTCCCGCGCGGGAAGGCATTTTTATCTGGGTTTTGAGGGAGGGCAGTCCCCGCTTATCCGCAAGATGCCCAAGCGCGGATTTGTGAGCAATTTCAGGAAAACCTACCAGATCGTCAACCTGGATGAACTGAACAAGATCAAAGAAACAGTGATCACCCCGCAGCTTTTAAGGGAAAAGGGTTTGATCCGCAGCGTGTCAGCGCTTATCAAGATACTGGGAAACGGCAGCATCAAGAACCCGGTGACCGTTCAGGCGCATGCTTTTTCAAAACGCGCCTCAAGCGAGATAACGAATGCCGGGGGCAAAGCTGAAGTTATTAGAATATGACCCTATCCCGACTCGTAATAAGTGCCGGTATTCTTTTTAATGATTCGGCACACTCGTCGGGATTAATTCGCGCATTGACTTACTCACGCTTTCGCGTTCGTAAGTCAAGCGCTCATTAAATGTTTAGCGCACTGGTTAACGCGTTTAAAATCCCGGATTTAAAAAGACGGTTGATCATCACCGGGGCGCTTATTGCGGTTTACCGGGTAGGTTGTTATATCCCCACCCCAGGCATAGACGGCGCGGCTTTGGCGGAATTTTTCACCCGTATCTCCAAGACCCAGGGCGGGGCGCTCTTTGGCATAATCAATATGTTTTCCGGAGGCGCTATGGAGCGGCTGACCATATTTGCCCTGGGGATAATGCCGTATATTTCCTCCTCCATCATTATGCAGCTATTGACCGCGGTAATCCCGGCGTTAGAGAAGATGGCCAAGGAGGGCAAGGCCGGGTACGAGAAGATAAACCAGCTTACCCGCTACGGGACAGTCCTGCTTTCGGTCATCCAGTCTTATTTTATCTCGCTCTGGCTTGAGAATCCCGCGCGTTTCGAAGGCCTGCAGATCGTCATGCATCCCGGATGGGGTTTCCGTATTTTAACCGTTCTGACCCTTTCAACCGGCACGATATTTATAATGTGGCTGGGAGAACAGATCCAGGAGCGGGGCATCGGCAACGGGATATCGCTGGTAATTACCGCCGGTATTATCTCAAGGATCCCTACGGCGCTGAATCAGCTTTTTGTTTTGATCTCCCCTTTCGCGGCCAGCCGCAGGCAGATCCAGCCGGTTACTTTACTGGTCATGGCTTTCTTATTGGCTATAGTGGTGTTCGCGGTAATCATGATCACCCAGGGGGTAAGAAAAATACCCGTGCAATATGCCCGGCGCATCGTAGGACGCAAGATTTACGGGGGGCAGAGCACTTATATACCGCTTAAGGTAGATACATCAGGGGTTATCGCGATCATCTTCGCGCAGTCGATCATACTTTTCCCGGCGACCCTGGCTTCTTTTATCCCGAATCCCGGTTTTCAGCGCCTGGCCCAGGGATTGATCCGCGGCCATTTGCTTTATACGGGCATTTACGCTCTTTTGATAATTTTCTTTTGTTATTTTTATACCGCGATTGTTTTTAACCCCAATGACCTTTCCGAGAACATGAAGAAGTACGGCGGGTTCATTCCGGGGATAAGGCCGGGTAAGCCCACCGCTGATTTCCTTGATTACGTTATGACCAGGATAACCCTGGCCGGGGCCAGCTTCATCGCGGTGATCGCGATCATGCCGGATTTTATCATGGCCTGGCTTAAGGTGCCGTATCTGGTGGCTTCTTTTTTCGGAGGCACGGGTATCCTGATCATCGTCGGGGTCATGCTGGATACCTTAAAGCAGGTTGAGTCGCATCTTTTAACGCACCATTATGAAGGTTTCATAAAGACCGGCCATATCAGGGGGAGAAGGTAATGCATCTGGTGCTTTTAGGCCCTCCCGGAGCAGGTAAAGGCACGCAGGCAAAGAGGCTGGCCGAGAGATTAGGGTTGCCGCATATTTCTACCGGAGATATCTTAAGGCGGAATGTTTCAGAGGGTACGGAATTAGGTAAACAGGCCAAGGGCATCATGGAAAAAGGCCTGCTTGTCCCGGATCAGCTGGTCGCACAGATGCTTGATCAGCGTTTTAATGATCCGGATATAAGAAAAGGTTTTATATTAGACGGATATCCCAGGAACCTGGCGCAGGCTAAGACCTTGGATGAGATCTTAAAGCGCAAAGGCATTGCCGTAGACCTGGTGGTTTATCTTGACACCAGCGATCCTGTGGTCGTTAAACGGCTCACCGGAAGATTGGTCTGCTCTAAATGCGGGGCTAATTTTCATACGGTTAATATGCCTCCCAAGGCAAAAGGGGTATGCGATAATTGCCAGGGGGCATTATATCAGCGATCCGACGATAACGAGGAAACGGTGCTTAAGCGCCTCCAGGTTTATAAGAATGAAGTTGCTTCTTTGATAGAGTATTACAAACAAAACAAAAAGCTATCCAGCTTAAACGCGGACCTGGACGCGCAGGTGGTTTTAGGGCAAATTATTGAATTGACCGCTTAAGGTTTAGATGATCCCTTTAAAGTCGCCAAAAGACCTACAGATGTTAAGGCGCTCCGGAAGGATCCTTAGCCTGGTTATGCGTAAGGTCAGCGGGATAGTGCAGCCGGGGATCACCACCGCTGATATTGACCGCTTGAGCGAAGAGTTGATCCTTAAGCAAAAGGCCAGGCCCGCTTTTAAAGGATACAAAGGTTTTCCGGCAACTGCCTGCGTTTCGGTAAATGAAGAGATCGTCCACGGTATTCCCGGGCCCAGGGTACTTTTGGAAGGGGATATCGTAAGCATAGACCTGGGGGTGAATTACCAGGGTTATTTTTCGGACGCCGCAATTACCTTACCGGTCGGCAGAATAGAGCAATCCAGGAAAAAGCTGATTGATACGGCGAAAGGGGCCCTTGATATAGGAGTTAGCCTCGCCTGGCCGGGGAAGAATCTGGGCGATATTTCCTATGGCATCCAGAGCTTTGTGGAAGGCCGGGGATTTTCGGTGGTCAGGCAATTTGTCGGGCATGGCATAGGGATGGCTTTGCATGAAGAACCCGAGGTGCCTAATTTCGGAAAAGCGCATTGCGGCCCGCAGTTAAAAAGCGGGATGGTTTTGGCGATCGAACCGATGATCAACGTGGGCACTTGGGAGTGCCGGATCACCGATAACGGCTGGACAGCGGTGACCTCCGATGGTTTATCTTCAGCTCATTTTGAGCATACGGTAGCCATCACGGATAAAGGCCCGGAGATACTGACAAGATAGCAGGTATATCCCTCGCTTAAACACTTGTACTTTTCTTCGAAAAGTACTGCGTAAGCTCGGGATAAATTCGCGCATTAACTTACTCGCACTATCGTGTTCGTAAGTTAAGCGCTCATTTAATGCCTAAAGAAGATTTAATCGAGACTGAAGGAAAGATCATTGAGGCGCTGCCTAACGCCATGTTTAAGGTAGAGCTGGAAAACGGCCATGTGGTTTTGGCGCATGTTTCAGGCAAGATGCGCATGAATTTTATCAGGATACTTCCGGGTGACAAGGTAAAATTAGAGCTTTCTCCTTATGATCTAAGCCGGGGGAGAATTACATTCAGGGTGAAATAATGAAAGTTAAAGCATCGGTCCGCAAGATCTGCGATAAGTGTAAAATAATAAAAAGAAGGGGAGTAGTGCGGGTGATCTGCGCTACCGCTAAACACAAACAGAGACAAGGTTAAATATTCCAAGGAGTTGCTATGCCAAGAATTATCGGTGTTGATATACCCAAGGAAAAAAGAATCGAGATCGCCCTCACTTATTTATACGGGATAGGCAGGTTTCTTTCCAATGTCGTGCTTAAGGAGGCAGGTATAAATCCGGATAAGCGGGCAAAGGATCTGACCGATGAGGAGGTCGCCCGGATCACCAATATCCTCCAGAAGGGGAACATGAAGGTAGAGGGTGACCTGCGCCGCGACATATCGCAGAACATCAAACGGCTTATGGATATCGGTTCCTGGAGAGGAATGCGCCACAAAAAAGGGCTTCCGGTCAGGGGCCAACGGACGCGCACCAACTCCCGTACCAGAAAAGGCAAGAAGAGGCAGAATCTGGCGGTTGTCAAAAAGGTTGAATCGGCAAAATCAGCAAAACCGGCGGGAAAATAGTGGTAAGGTCCTGCGCTTAACCACTTGAAAATTCCTGCGGAATTTTCTGCGTAAGCTCAGGATTTCGCTAAATAAGAGCATAAGGTGCTCAAATTCGCGCATAAACTTACGTCGTAGCAAGTTTCAGTGATTACTCCGTAAGTTTAGTGCTCATTTAAAGGAGTAAATAGAATATGGCAACAAAAGAAAAGGCAAAGAAGAAAAAGATCGCCAAAGGCGTGACCAGCGGGATCGCCCATATACAGGCAAGTTTTAATAATACGATCATTACCATAGCCGATAAGCAGGGTAATGTGTTGGCCTGGAGCGCTCCCGGCATCGTCGGTTACTCCGGCTCCAAGAAATCCACTCCCTTCGCCGCCCAGATAGCGGCAACCGATGCCGCCAGGAAGGCCAAAGAGGTCGGCCTGAAGGAGATAGAGGTTCACGTTAAGGGCCCGGGTTTTGGCAGGGAGTCGGCGATCCGCGCTCTTCAGGCAGCCGGGTTGATCGTAACTTTGATCAAGGATGTGACTCCTATTCCTCATAATGGTTGCCGTCCTAAGAAGAAAAGGAGAGTCTAATTTATGGGCCGCTATATTGACGCAGTTTGCAGATTATGCCGCAGGCAGGGTGAAAAATTATTCCTGAAGGGGACCAAGTGCCAGACTGAGAAGTGCCCGATTGCTAAGAGGGCTTATCCCCCGGGCCAGCACGGCCAGGGCCGAAGGCAGAAGCTTTCCAACTACGGGTTGCAGCTTAAAGAGAAACAGAAGGTTAAAAGGATTTACGGGGTTTTTGAAAAGCAATTCCGCAAGTATTTCAAGATCGCCTCAAAGACCAAAGGGGTAACCGGCAAGGTGCTTTTGCAGCTGCTGGAGCGCAGGCTTGACAATGTGGTCTTCCGCATGGGCCTGGGTATTTCGCGCTCGCAGGCGCGCCAGATCGTCAGGCACAACATGGTCGCGGTTAATTCCCGCAGGGTCAATATTCCTTCATACCTGGTGTCTAAGGATGATGTGGTTGAAATTAAAACCAAGGAAAAGGCCAAGATCAAGATTAAGGATAACTTAGAGCTTTCCAAGGATAGGACCGTCCCCTCGTGGCTGGAATTTAATCCCGGGGAGATGAAAGGGAAGGTCTTAAGGCTTCCGGAGAAGAATGATATCCAGCAGCCGATTTCCGAGCAGTTGATCGTCGAGTTGTATTCTAAATAAACGTCTAAGGATGATCCTGATTCGCTGCGCTCATCAGGATTTTCCTGGATAAAAGATTAAAGGAGAAAATAAATGGGTATAAAATGGAGAGATTTTCAGTTTCCTAAAAAACTTGAATGCGATGAGTCGGTATATACGGATACATACGGAAAGTTTCAGGCCGCCCCTTTTGAAAGAGGCTATGGGGTGACCCTGGGCAACTCCTTAAGAAGGGTATTGCTCTCTTCCATTGAAGGAAGCGCCATTACCTCGGTCAAGATCGCAGGGGTTTCGCATGAATTTTCCACCATCCCCGGTGTCCTGGAAGATGTCCCGGAGATAATCCTGAATATCAAAAGCCTGGTTTTGAATTCCCATTCCAAGATCCCCAAAACTATTTATTTGAAGGCGGATAAGAAGGGCCAGGTCAAGGCCAAGGATATTGAAACTGACGAGACGATAGAAATAATCAACCCTGATTTGCATATTGCTACCCTTACCAAGGATACCAAGCTTAATATCGAGATGGAGGTTTCCCGCGGCAGGGGATATGTGGCGGCTGAGCTGAATAAAAAGGAGGAGAAGGTTGCGGGGCTTATCTCCGTGGATTCTATCTTTACCCCGATAAAGAAGGTCAACTACTTCGTAGAGAATACCCGCGTCGGCCAGCGCACGGATTACGATAAGCTGGTCCTGGAGATCTGGACCAACGGCAGCATTAGTCCCAAAGATGCCCTTCTATACGCTTCCAATATTTTACAGAGGCATTTGGATATATTCGTGAATTTCGGCCAGTTGCCCGAGGATATCATTGAAGAGGAGCCGGAGATGACCAAAGAGGAGGTAGCCCTTTATGAAAAGCTAAGGTTGCCGATCTCAGAGCTTGAGTTATCTGTGCGCAGCTCCAATTGTCTAAGGGAGGCGGGGATCAAGATCATCGCCGACCTGGTCAAGAAAAGCGAAGATGAAATGCTCAGTTTTAAGAATTTCGGCAAGAAGTCCCTCACCGAGATCAAAGAGCTGCTTATGGGAATGGGGCTTACTTTAGGCATGCAGATCGACCCTAAGAAGGTCAAGAAGGGTTAAAATAAGATGAGACACGCCAAGAAAA
>JAHFFQ010000078.1 GCA_023247875.1 Candidatus Omnitrophota bacterium
TCATACGCTATGGACAGGCTATCAATTTTAGCCAGGCTCTTTATATAAGGCGTCAAATCCTGAAGCTTTTTTTCGTCAGATTTATCACGCAGCACCAGTTTGATCGCAATGCGGCTGGTAAGGGCGACCTCCAGCTCTGCGCGCATGTTCCTGACAGTGTTGATTATATCAAAAGCCGCCTGCATCTGTTTTTCGCAAGCAATATCGATCAGCTCTTTCTGCAGATGCGGCCAGGCTTGAAGCATAATGGAACCTTTTGAAGTCCGGGTGAGCCTTTGCCAAATTTCTTCGGTGATAAAAGGCATAAAAGACGAGATCAGCCTTAAATATTTTTCCAGGACTTTAAACATGACTACCTGGGTAGTTTTATGGCTTATCTGCGGCTTGATCAGCTCTAAATACCAATCACAGAATTCGTGCCAGAAGAACGAATATAAACCGTTAGCCGCCTCATTGAACTTGAAGTTATCCAGATCCTTTTCTACGTTTTGCAGGGTCGAATAAAAACGGCTTAATATCCATCTATTGACGATATCCAGCTTTTCCTTTTGAAAAAAAACGCATAAGTCCACCTCTACATCTTCGGGTTTAAGGTTCATCAGGATAAAACGCGAAGCATTCCATATTTTATTGGCAAAGTTCCTGCCTTGCTCGAACCTCTCCTTGGAGAGAAAGACATCCTGCCCCTGGGAGGTGATGGAAATAATACTGAAACGCAAAGCATCTGCCCCGTATTCGGCGACGATCTCAAGCGGATCGATCACATTGCCCAGGGATTTGGACATTTTTTTGCCTTCTACATCCCGCACAGTGCCGTGGATATAAACATCTTTAAAGGGGATCTGCTTTTTAAATTCCAGCCCGGCCATAATCATCCGTGCCACCCAGAAGAAGATGATCTCCGGGGCAGTGACCAGGGCAGACGTAGGATAGAAATATTTTAAATCTTCCTCAGGAACAGTCCCCTTCGGGGACAGTCCCTTCGTTTGCGGCCAATAAAAAGTGGCAAACGGCCACAACCAGCTGGAAAACCAGGTATCCAGAACGTCTTCATCCTGATAGATATCAGCAGAGCCGCATTTAGGGCATTTTTGCGGTTTTGTCCTGGCCACGATCACCCCTAGCTTGGGGTTTTTCTTCTGGCAACTCTTGCAATAATATACCGGAATGCGGTGCCCCCACCAAATTTGGCGGGAAATACACCAGTCCTGGATATTCTCCATCCAGCTAAGGTACACCTTTTCCCAGCGCTGCGGGTGGAACCTGATCTTTCCTTGCTTAACCGCATCTATTGCCGGTTTAGCCAGTGGTTTCATTTTAACGAACCATTGTTTTGAGAGGTATGGCTCGACAATAGTATGGCAACGGTAGCAGTGCCCGGCGGAGATCGCGTGCGGCTCAATTTTTTCCAGCAAGCCCAGCGACCTTAAGTCCTCTATTATCGCCTCCCTCGCCTTGAAGCGATCAAGCCCGGAGAATTTTCCCGCCGCCTCATTCATTGAACCATTCGGGTTCATCACATTGATAAAATCCAACTTATGTTTCATACCAAGCTTATAATCATTAGGATCATGCGCCGGGGTAACCTTTACCGCACCGGTGCCGAATTGCATATCCACCATTGTGTCGCTAATAACCTTGATCTGCCGGTTAACCAAAGGAAGTATCAGGGTCGAACCAGCGTATTTCTTATAACGCCTGTCTTTGGGGTTAACCGCCACCGCCGTATCTCCGAGCATGGTTTCCGGCCGGGTGGTAGCGACAGTGATAAACTCCTTAGGGTTATCTTTTAGCGGGTATTTCAGGTAGTAAAGGCTGCCTTGAAGTTCGGCATGGGCTGCCTCCTCATCGCTTAAGGCAGTCTGGCAGCGCGGGCACCAGTTAATTATATACTGGCCCTGATAGATCAGTTTTTTTTCGTAGAGTCTGACAAAAACCTCCGTAACGGCAATTGAATACTCCTGGTCCATAGTAAAGCGCAGGCGGTTCCAATCGCAGGATGCGCCCAGTTTCTTCAGCTGACGGATTATGGTTGAGCCATGCTGTTCTTTCCAAAGCCAAACCCTTTCGATGAACTTATCCCGGCCTAATTGCTGGCGGCTTAAGCCTTCTTTGGAGAGGGATTTTTCCACGACATTCTGCGTGGCAATACCGGCATGATCAGTTCCCGGCATCCAGAGAGTTTCAAAACCCTTCATTTTATGATAGCGGATCAGGATATCCTGAATGGTGTTGTTTAACGCATGTCCCATGTGCAGGACACCGGTGACATTTGGCGGCGGGATAACTATGCTGTAGGGTTTTTTACCGGGAGAGATTTTTGCGCTGAATAAATTGTTTTCCTCCCAGAATTTATACCACTTATCTTCCGTACTTTCAGGGTTGTACTGCTTGGAGAGCTCCTCCGTCATTCTTGCTTATCCTTTAGAAGTTTATACTCCACGCTGTCCACCAGGGCCTGCCAGCTGGCCTCGATAATGTTCCCTGAAACCCCGATAGTATTCCAGGTGTCCTCTTCATCCTGCGATTGGATCAATACGCGGACCTTGGCGGCAGTGCCTGCTTTTTCATCAAGCACGCGTACCTTAAAATCAGACAGGTGCATCTTGGCCAAGGTCGGATAAAAATCCTTCAAGGCCTTGCGCAGGGCATTATCCAGGGCGTTTATCGGGCCGTCACCCTCGGCAGCAGTATGCTCCCTGACCCCTTTTACCTTCAATTTAATGACCGCTTCAGAGGTGATCTTTTTATCCGAACGTTTTTCAATGACCACCTTGAAGCCTTCCAGTTCAAAAAATTTCTTGTATTTCTTAAGCGCCTTTTGCATCAGGATCTGGAAGGATGCCTCGGCTGCCTCAAACTGGAATCCTTTATGCTCCAGGGACTGCACCAATTCCAGTATTTTCTTGGTCTGGGGGTCTTCTTTGCTTAAATCGTAACTCAGGTCTTTGGCTCTCAGCAGGATCCCGGTCTTTCCCCCTAACTCTGAAACCAGTATCCTGCGATGGTTACCCACCAAAGAAGGGTCAATGTGCTCGTAAGAGAGGGGGTTTTTCATTATGGCGTTAATATGCATCCCGCCTTTATGCGCGAAAGCGGAATCACCCACAAAAGGCTGCTCGCTCTTTGTGCGCATATTGCTGATCTCGCTGACAAAGTGAGAAAGATGCATAAGCTGTTTTAACTTGTCAGGCGGTATGCAATCTATATTAAGTTTGATCTTTAGATTAGCGATGACCGGGATAAGGTCCGCGTTTCCGCAGCGCTCTCCGTATCCGTTAATAGTCCCCTGCACGATACCTGCGCCGGCCTCTACAGCCGCAATGGTATTAGCTACCGCAACACCCGCGTCATTATGGCAATGGATCCCTAGATTTACCTTGACCCTGTCCTTTATCTCTCCTGTTACACGCGTTATCTCAGAGGTAAGCGTTCCTCCGTTAGTATCGCATAAACAAAGCGCCTCTGCGCCGGCCCCTTGAGCGCTTAACAATGTTTTTAAAGAGTAATCCTTATTTGCTTTGTAAGCGTCAAAAAAATGCTCCGCGTCGTAAAATACAGTAAACCCCTTTTTAACCAGGAAGGCTACCGTGTCGCTGATCATTGACAGGTTTTCATCCAGGGTGGTTTTCAGGACCTCCTTTACATGAAAATCCCAGGTTTTCCCGACAATGGTGATCACCTGCGCGTTGGATTTCAAAAGGGCCCTTAAATTAGCGTCATCTTCGGCTTTTATATTGGGCCTGCGGGTCATGCTGAAAGCGCAGATTTTGGCGTTTTTTAGTTTACGCCGGCTTATTTTCAGGAAGAATTCCCGGTCTTTAGGGTTTGAACCGGGCCAGCCGCCCTCGATAAATTCTATTCCCGTCTTATCCAGCTCCTCGGCAATGCGGATCTTATCCATTACCGAATAAGAGATCCCCTCCCCCTGTGAACCGTCGCGCAATGTGGTGTCGTATACTTTTACCTTTCGCATATTTGGCCTCAGGTTTTATTTAATCCAAATGCTTCGTGTAATTTTCTCACCGCTGTTTCGGCATACCTCTTTTTTATAATACAGGATATGCTGATCTCGGAGGTAGAGATCATTTCAATATTTATCTTATTATCCGCCATGATCTCAAACATCTTTGCCGCTACGCCGTGATGCGATTTCATCCCTACCCCGACGATAGAAACGCGGGCAATATCTTCATCAAGAAGGACATCCCCGGCTTCGATCTTGGCAGCTACCTTTCTGGCGATCCTGCCGGCCTTGCCGCTGTCATTCTTGGCGATGGTGAAAGATATGTCTGTTTGGCGGGTATGGCTTACGTTTTGCACAATCATATCAACGCTCACCCCGGACTCCGCCAGCTTCTTGAACAGTTTTACCGCTACCCCCGGCTTATCAGGCACTCTGCAAAGCGTGATCTTAGCCTCATTCTTATTTAAGGTTATGCCGCTTACTACCACATCTTCCATCTTTTTTACCTCCTCGATGATCATGGTCCCGGGATTCTTTGTGAATGATGAGCGCACATGTAAAGGCACGTTGAATTTCTTGGCCACCTCGATAGAGCGGGCCTGCATGACCTGCGCTCCGAGGGAGGCCATTTCCAGCATTTCATCATAGGTGATCTTTTTGATCATCCTGGCCTTGGGCTCGATCCGCGGGTCAGTGGTATAAATTCCTTTGACATCCGTATATATCTCGCAGGAATCCGCCTCCAGCTCCTTAGCCAAGGCCACGGCGGTAAGGTCCGAGCCTCCCCTGCCCAGGGTAGTTATATCCTGGTTTAAGGTTATCCCCTGAAATCCGGCAACAATAACCACCTTGCCCTTTTTTAATTCTTCTTTGATCTTATCCGCGTTTATTTTAATGATCCTGGCCCGGGTATGGCTGGAATCAGTGATGATCCCTACCTGGGCACCGGTAAATGAAATGGCTTGGGCTCCCAGCTTATGAATAGCCATGGCCAAAAGCGCAACCGATATCTGTTCACCGGTTGAAAGCAGCATATCCATCTCACGCTCCGGAGGATCGGTGTTTATTTTATTTGCCAATTCGATCAACTCATCGGTGGTGTCCCCCAAGGCGGAAACTACTACCACCAGGGAAAATCCTTTTTTGCGGTAACCAACCACCCGTTCAGCTACCTTTTGGATACGCTCCACATTCGCTACCGACGAGCCTCCGTATTTTTGCACAACCAGACCTTTACTCATTGCCGGCTCTCCTTAAAATAAAGTATTCCATCAGTTGATACCCGTTTTTGAAGATGAAAGCGGATCTTGCCGCCTCCTTCTCACTGTAATTAAGGAACCCTCTTGGGGCAATATCCTTTCCATAAATGGCAAAAGGCACCGGTTCAGCCGTGTGTGTTTTTAAAGATACCGGGGTAGCATGATCCGGCAAAACCAGTATCCGAAAATCAGTTTTATCCTTGCAATATTCAAGCATAGGCCCTACTATCATCTGGTCAAATCTCTCTATAGCGGTAAGCTTCTCCCGCAGGTCTCCGTTATGCCCGGCTTCATCCGGCGCTTCTACATGCACAAAGACAAAATCATTTTTGTCCAGGGATGCGATCGCTGCCCTGGCCTTAGCTTCGTAATCGGTATCATAATATCCGGTTGCTCCCGGAACATCGATAACCTCCAGGCCAAGTAGCCTTCCCAGGCCCTTGATCAGGTCAACCGCGGAGATCACGCTCCCTGAAATTCCGAACTTATCCATGAATTTAGGCATATTCGGTTTTTTTCCCTGGCCCCAGAGCCAGATCATATTTGCCGGGTTTTCCTTCAGGTCTACGCGTACGAGGTTAATCTCGTGGTTAGAGAGGATCTCCCGGGAATCGAGCATAAGCTTTATGATCATGTCGGCATTATCTCCCTTGGGCAGATTTTTAGTGATGCTCTGCCCTGAGATATCGTGCGGCGGCCGGCATTTTAAATCCTGGAGTTTTAGTTCTGCCCCGCGCTTGGCCAGTAAGAGGTGCCTGTAGCTTACCCCGGGATAAAATCTTATTTTATTGGTGCCCAATTTACGGTCAAGGAGACTGATCAACGGCTGTGCTTCTTTTGATTTGATATGCCCGGCGCTGTAATCAAGCAGGATATCGCCTGCGGCTGTAATTAAATTGCACCTGAAGGCGACATCATCATCTTCTAATTCAATACCCAAATTTGCCGCTTCCAAAGGAGCTCTTCCCGAATAATATTTCTTTGGATCATACCCCAGTATTGAAAGATTGGCTACGTCGGAGGCCGGGCTCATTTTCTCGGGAATAGTTTTTACCTGGCCGAGCTCCCCGTTTTTGGCGATAAAATCCATATTGGGGGTGCGTGCCGCCTCAAGGGGCGTGCGCATAACCAGGGCCTCAATAGGGTAATCCGCCATTCAGTCTCCGACTAAAACAATGTATTTGGCCATATTAGAATTTTACTTCCGGAACCCTCTTTGCCCCCTCCTCCGACTTAAAATATTCGCTGGCCGGCTTATATCCGTAAAAACCTGCGATAATATTGCCGGGGAACATGCGCACCGTAACATTGTAATCCCTGACCGCTTCGTTATAGCGCATGCGTTCAACAGCGATACGATTCTCGGTTCCCGAGAGCTCATCCATCAGTTTCAAAAAAGTATCATTTGCTTTTAAATCAGGGTAATTCTCCGCCACAAAAAGCAGCCTGGATAATGCCGAATCAAGGGCGCCTGCAGCCTTTACTTTTTCCTCGACCGTACCTGCCTTTGCCCATTGCGAGCGGGCATTCGTGACTGCCTCAAATACCCCTTTTTCATGAGCGGCATACCCTTTAACGGTATTTACCAGGTTAGGGATCAGGTCATTGCGCCTTTGCAGCTGGTTATCTACCTGCGCCCATTTAGCGGTGATCGTTTCATGCTTTG
>JAHFFQ010000079.1 GCA_023247875.1 Candidatus Omnitrophota bacterium
CCAGATCGATCCCGAATTTATTCGTAATTTTTCCGGTTGTGATGAATTTATGCGTTTTAGCCTCCACATCCGGGTTTATGCGGATAGCCACGCGGGTAATTTTCTTGAGTTTACGGGCAATGCGGTTGATATTCTGCAGCTCGGGTAAAGATTCCGCGTTAAAAAACAAGATCCCTTTACTTATGGCTGTGGTGATCTCTTGATCGGTTTTGCCTACGGAGGCATAGACTATCTTTTCCGCAGGGCATCCAGCTTTTAAGGCCCGATACAGCTCACCGCCGGAGACAATATCCAGCCCGGCTCCCTGTTTTACCAAAGCCCGCAGGATCGCCAGGTTAGAGTTTGCTTTTACCGAATAGCAGATAAGCGGCCTGACTGACCTAAAGGCGTCCCGGAGTTTAATAAAGTGGCCGATTAATGTGGCATAGCTGTACACGTAAAGCGGAGTGCCGAAACGCCTGCCCAATGACTCAATCTTCATCTTTTCGCAGTAGAGCTGATTGTTTTTGTATTTGAATTCGTGCATTTAATTAATCCTGAAACTTATTTTAATCGTCTTTCCCAGGCAAGCAACTGCCCGGCCACCAGCTTAGGGTTAGTGCCGCCATAAGATCTCTTAAGATTTACCGACGCCCAGGCATTAAGGATCTTTTTTACTTCTAAGCCAAAATAAGGCGAATATTTCTTCAGCTCCTTTAAACTTAAGCCCGAGATAGCTTTACCTTTACCCAGAGAATCCCTATACATTCTGCCGACAATATCATGCGCCTGCCTATATGAGGAGCCTTTCTTGATCAGGTACTCTACGATATCTACCGAAAATAAGGATTCATCCTTAATGCGTCCGGCAATCTCCTCTTTTTTAACCGCGATGCTGCCGAAAAGTTCCATAAAGATCTCCAATATATCCTTGATCGTATCTATCGCGTCAAAAAGCGGCGGCTTATCTAATTGCAGATCCCGGTTATAAGATGACGGCAGCCCTTTCATCAAGATCAGGACACTGGAAAGGTCTCCCTGGATCTTACCGACAGAACCCCGGATCAATTCCAGAATGTCCGGATTCTTTTTGTGCGGCATAATGCTTGAACCGGTGCAAAATGAAAAATCAATATCAATGAAGTTAAACTCCTTTGTCGACCAGAGAATCAGGTCTTCGGCGAAACGGGATAAATGCACGGAAAGAATGGAAATATCCGCAAGCACCTCAATAATAAAATCCCGGTCGCTTACAGAATCAATACTATTGGCAGTTACGCTGGCAAAACCAAGCTCCTTTTTTACGAAATCCCGGTCTATGTTTAAACCTGTACCGGAAAAAGCGCAAGAGCCCAGAGGCATGGAATCAACTCTTGACTTGGCATCAAACAATCTCTCTATGTCTCTTTCCAGGGCCTCTATATATGCCAGCAGATGGTGAGCCAAAAGCACGCACTGGGCAGTCTGCAGATGCGTATATCCTGGGATGATTACCCTAGAGTTATTGACGGCAAATCTCAAGATTGCCTTTTGCAGCATCACGGCCAGCCAGACCACATTGTTGATTTCGCTTTTTAGATACATCCTGACATCCAGTGCGACCTGGTCGTTTCTGGACCTGGCAGTATGCAGTTTATGCGCCGGAGAGCCGATTTTTCTAGCCAAGAGCTCCTGGATATTGGAATGAATATCCTCGGCAGCCGGATCAAACTTGAATTTACCGCTAACTACATTTTTAAGGATCGAGTTCAAACCCCTGACGATCTGCCGGCTCTCCTTTTGTGAAATAATCTTCTGCTTCCCCAACATTTTAGCGTGGGCAATACTGCCTAAGATATCGTACTTCGCCAGCCGCTTATCAAAAGTAATGCTGGAGGTAAACTTATCCGTAAGAGCATGCGTCTTCTTGGAAAATCTTGTGCCCCATAATTTTTTCACCATCGATTCCCCTTTTTGTTTTGCCGCAATTAATACTTATCTTGTCGTGGGACAGTCCCTTCGGGGACAGTCCCTACTGGCCACAGTTATCTAGCGTTTGTACGGCATCCCCCAGAGCTTGATAAAACCATCGGCCAGCTTCTGGTCAAATTTATCCTCTTTGCCGTAGGTGCTTAATTCCTTCTTATAAAGCGAGTTCCTGGATTTTCTGCCCACGGCAACGCAAGCCCCTTTTGATAATCTTAGTTTTATAGTCCCGCTGACCTGCTTCTGGGTCTTTTCTACAAAACCATCCAACGCCTCCTTTAAAGCGGAAAACCATAAACCATAATAAACCAGCTCGGCATATTTAAGGCTGATCATCTCCTTGAAATGCGCCAGCTCCCTGTCCAGGACCAGCGCCTCTAATTCCTTGTGCGCAGTATGCAGTATGGTCGCGGCAGGCGCTTCATAGATCTCCCGGGATTTAATCCCCACCAGCCTGTTCTCAACCATGTCAGACCTGCCCACGCCGAATTGGCCGCCGACCTCATTCAGGTAGTTGATCAGGTTTTTTAATTTAAAGGCCTTGCCGTCTATTTTCTTAGGCACCCCTTTTTCAAAGGTTATTTCTATATACCGCGGATAGCTTGTGGAATGCGTGGGGCTCTTGGTAATTATGTAAGCGTCCTCCGGCGGCTCCTGTTCCAAATTCTCTAAAACACCCGCCTCAATGCTGATCCCCCAGATATTCCGGTCAATACTATAAGGTTTTTTCTTGGTCACATCTATGGGTATATTATATTTTAAAGCATACTCGATCTCATCCTCCCGGGATTTAAACTCCCATTCCCTGACAGGAGCGATGATCTCTAACCTCGGATCAAGCATACCTACAGCTACCTCAAGCCTTACCTGGTCATTGCCTTTTCCCGTGCAGCCATGCGCAACCGCCTCTGCTTTTTCTTTATGCGCGATCTGGACTAAATATTTCGCGATCAACGGCCTGCCTAATGCAGTGGCCAAAAGATATTTCCCTTCATAAACCGCATTAGCTTTTAAAGCCGGAATTATAAAATCATCGATAAACTCCTCTTGCAGGTCGCGAATGTAAACCTTTGAGGCGCCGGCTGCCAAAGCCCGCTTCTCAATTGCCTCAAAGTTTTCGCCCTGGCCCAGGCCCTGGCCCAGATCCGCCACAAAACAAATAACTTCATACTCTCTTTCCTTGAGCCATCTGACTATGCAGGAGGTATCCAATCCCCCTGAATACGCTAAGACAACTTTTTTCATCTTGACTCCTTGAGCAGTTTTATCAAAATTGCTTTTTGTATATGCAGCCTGTTCTCCGCCTGATCAAAGACTATCGAGTTCCTGCTGTCCATGACTTCGTCGGTGATCTCCTCGCCTCTATGCGCGGGCAGGCAGTGCATCACCAGAACATCCGGTGAGGCATTAGCCAAAAGCCTGCTATTGATCTGAAAATCCTTAAAGATGGCTTTTCTCTTGTTGATCTCATCCTCCTGTCCCATACTTGCCCAGACATCCGTATAAACTACCTGTGCGGCGCTGACCGCGCTGACAGGATCCTCGGTAATTTTTATCCGGCTGCCGGTATCGCTGGCAATCGCTAATGATAGCTTAACTACTTCATCGCTGGGGCTGTATCCTTTAGGAGTAGCCACATTTATATTCATGCCTGTTTTTGCCGCGGCAAAAAGCAGGGAATTGCAGACATTATTCCCATCTCCGACATAGGCCAGAGTAATACCCTTAAGTTCTTTTAGCTTTTCCTTAATCGTAAATACATCGGCTAATGCCTGGCAGGGATGCGAAAAATCCGATAATCCGTTTATGACCGGAACGCTTGCGGCTTGCGCCATATCCAGGCAATTCTTGTGTTCAAAGGTCCTTATGACGATCCCGTCAATATACCTAGACAGGGTCCTGGCCACATCTTTTATGGATTCCCTTACTCCGAGATTGATTTCCTGCGGGGCCAAGCATAGGGAATGCCCGCCAAGCTGATACATGCCCACCTCAAAAGAAACCCGCGTCCTGTTGGATGGTTTCTGAAAAATAAGCGCCAGGGTTTTTCCTGTCAGGGACTTGGCAAATTTTGCTTTATTTTTTTTCAGTTTAGCCGTAAGGTCAAACAAATCCTTGATCTCTTTTGAAGTTAAATCTTTTATTGAAATCAGGTCTTTTTTCATCCTAATGCCTCACCTAAGATTGTTACCGCTTTATCTATCTCTTTTTTTGTTATGTTCAATGCCGGCATCAGCCTTAGGACTTTATCATGCGTGCAATTGATCAATAAACCTTCATCTATGCACTTTTGCACGACCTGCTTACCCTCTATTTTAAGCTCCAGGCCCAGCATTAAACCCATTCCCCTCGCCTCTTTGATCGCAGGATGGCTATTTTTCAAATTATTTAACTTCTCTAAAAGATACTCCCCCATTTTCCGGCAATTCACCAGCAATTTTTCTTTTTGGACCGCTTTTAAAACCCCTAAGGCGGCCTTGCAAATAACCGGCCCTCCTCCGAAAGTAGAGGCGTGCATGCCGGCAGTCAATATATCCCCCAACTCCTCTTTAGCTATCATAGCGCCGATGGGCAAACCGCCGCCTAAGGCTTTGGCTAAAGTCATCACATCGGGAGTTATGCCGTAATGCTGATAGCAAAACATCTTTCCCGCCCGGCCCATTCCGGTCTGTACTTCATCAATGATCAAAATTATTTTTTTCTCATCGCATATTTTTCTCAACGAGAGGACAAAATCCCGGCTCGCGACATTTATCCCGCCTTCACCCTGGATAAGCTCAAGCATTATCCCTGCTGTCTTATCGGTAATTGCCGCTTTAACAGCCTCAATATCATTAAACTTAACCTGCTTAAATCCTTCAGGCATGGGCTCAAAACCGCTCTGGTATTTTTTCTGGCCCGTAGCTGCCAGGGTAGCCAGGGTCCTGCCGTGAAAAGCGTTCTCAAAAGTAATTATCTCGAATCTTCCGGCGGAAGCGCCGGACTTTCTGGCCAATTTGATCGCCCCTTCATTTGCCTCTGCCCCGGAGTTACAGAAAAATACCTTACCCGGAAAGCTCCAGTAGATCAATTCTTTGGCTAATTTTGCCTGAAAGGGATGATAATAATTGTTCGGAACGAATATCAACTTGCTGATCTGGTCCCGAACCCCCTGCATCACTTTTGGATGGCAGTGGCCCAGATTCCCTACCCCCCAACCGGGGAACAAATCCAGATAGGCCTTGCCGTTAATATCCCAAAGCCGCGAACCTTTGCCTTTGACAAAGATCAGAGGCACCTTGTTATAGGTAGGCATTATGTTATCTTTATAAACCTGAAAAATCTCGCTTGCCTTCATTTATTTTATGATCTCCGTGCCGATACCCTGGTCGGTAAAGATCTCAAGGAGCAAACCATGAGGGGTGCGCGCGTCAATGATGTGCGTCTTTTTTACCCCCCCCTTTAACGCATCTACGCAGGCCTGCACCTTGGGGATCATCCCCTGCTGAATTATCTTATTCTCGATCAAGCCGGCCGTCTCCTTAACCGTCAATGTCGACATGAATGAATTCGGATCCTCGGGGTTACGCATGATCCCTTTAACATTAGTCAGCAGGACAAACTTCTCTGCCGGCACCGCGGCGGCTATAGAGGAGGCGGCCTCATCGGCATTGACATTGTAGGTATTCCTGTCTTTGCCCCTTCCCATCGGCAGAACGACCACTACCTTATCTTTCTTAAGCTCCTCCTCCAAAAGGCCGGTGTTTATGCTTTTGATCTGACCGACCAGGCCGATATCCACCTTGGTTTTCTTTTTTTCCACATTGATCAGATCACCATCCTTGCCGTTTAAGCCTACGGCCTTTGCGCCCAGATGGCTTATCTCTTTTACGATCAGCTCATTTAAAACCAGCAGCTCCTCCTCTACCACCTGCAAGGTCTCCTCATCCGTAACCCGCATCCCTTCCACAAACTCCGTCTTTTTACCCGACGCACGCATGCGGTCGCTGATATTCGGCCCGCCGCCGTGCACCAAGATCGGACGCAAGCCCATAAAACTCAGAAAAACAATATCCTCCAGGACTCCGTTCCTGATCTTCTCATCGCCCAGGATGCTCCCACCGTATTTAATGACGATCACCTTTTTGTGAAACTTTTTTATATAAGGCAATGCTTCGATCAAAACATCCGCTTTTTTTATGGCCTCTTTCATTATTCTCCTTGCTAATTATATTCCGCGTTGATCTTTATGTATTCCGGGGTAAGGTCAGAAGTAAAAACCGTAGCCTTTGCCTTTCCCCGGGAAAGATCAACTTTAAGCTTTACTTGCTTCCCTTTTAGGGAACCCAGCTTTATTTTTAACTGCCCCTCTTTGATCTTGATGCCGCTTGCTCCCACGGCCTGCGCTACCCTGCCGAAGTTCGGGTTTTCGCCGAAAACAGCGGCCTTAAAAAGCATGGAATTAGCAATGCTTAAAGCAACCGCCCTTGCCTCACTCGTATCCTTTGCCCCGAAAACATCAATCTGGATGAATTTAGTAGCTCCTTCTGCATCTTTGACTACCATCTTAGCCAGTTCTAAACAAACGCCAGCCAAGGCGATGGAAAAATCCCGCAAGATTTTGCCCCCGGCGATAACCTGATTTCCCGCTGCCCCATTGGCTAATACCACGACTGTATCATTAGTGCTCATGCAGCCGTCAACAGTTATACAATTAAAAGAATTTTTTACGGCGGATGTAAGCGCTTTGTTTAACGCAGCTTTAGAAATACCGGCATCGGTCATAATAAAACAAAGCATAGTTGCCATATTCGGGGCGATCATCCCGGCACCTTTGGCAATACCACAGATACGCACGGTCTTTGCGCCGATCTTTAAACTCGCGGTCACCTCTTTACTGAAGGTATCCGTGGTCATGATCGCTCTCTCTGCTTTATGGATACCCGAG
>JAHFFQ010000080.1 GCA_023247875.1 Candidatus Omnitrophota bacterium
ATTCGGCAAAGGCTCTAAAGTTCCGTTATCTTTACGGTTAAACTGGGTAAAGACCAGGTTCCATATTTCAACAAATCTTCCACAGCTGCAGGACGGATCGCAAACCTTCTCCCCGCAGCCTACTCCGGGCCCAAAATCATAGAATATCTCCGAGCAGGGTCCACAAGGGCCATTGGGGCCTTTGCTCTTAGCCTCCGCCGGCCAGAAATTATCTTTATCCCCGAGCTTGACGATCTTTTTTTCAGGTATGCCTATTTTATCTTTCCAGATATTATATGCTTCATCATCCTCCTGATAAACCGAAACCCAGAGTTTATCGGGGCTGATCTTAAGCTCTTCGGTCAAAAACTCCCAGGCCCAGGCGATCGCCTCCTGCTTAAAATAATCGCCGAAGGAAAAATTGCCCAGCATTTCAAAGAAGGTATGGTGGCTGCTGGTTTTGCCGACTTTATCCAGGTCATCCGTGCGCAGGCAGCGCTGCGCAGTGGCTGCTCGTTTGAACCCGGCGTCAAAACCCATAAACTCTTTCTTGAACTGATTCATTCCGGCGGGAGTAAACAACACCGTAGGGTCATCCTTGGGGACCAAGGAATCGCTTTCAACAATCCTGTGTTTTCTGGCCTTAAAAAAGGCGAGAAACTTTTCCCTTAAAATATCGGCTGTCATAATCCTTTCACTATATCGTTTGTGGTCTCAGGCGAGAAACCCCGGCGTATAAGATAAGCGTATACGCGCGCCTTTGCTTTTTGCGGCTCTATATTCTTTAGCTTGGAAAATCTTTGTTCGGCCAATTGGCTGATCACTTCGCTTTCCTTGTAATCCTCTTTTACCCGCTCAAGAGCCTCTTCAATAACTTCTTTATCCAGCCCCTTTAACGCCAACTCCTGCCTTATTCTTCTTAACCCAAAAGGCCGCTTAAGCCGGCTTGCCACCCAACCTCTGGCAAAAAACCGGTCATCGATAAACTGCTTGTCTTTAAGGAAGGAGATAGTATCCTGAATTACCTTTTCGGGAAATTTCTTCTGCCTTAAGCGGAAAACCAGCTCATTCTCGCTGCGCAGGCGAAACTTAAGCAGCAAAAAAGCATACGCCCTGGCTTCTTCGGCGACATCACTCCTGGCTGAATTTCTTGCGCGCTGCTTTTTCAATATCTTCCTGTAACTTTGGATTTTCTTTTAAGAACTTTATTGCCGCGTCCCTGCCCTGGCCAAGCTTCTTATCTTCAAATGAGAGCCAGGTCCCGGATTTAGCGATTATTTCCAGGTTTACGGCGGCGTCAATTACCGCTCCGGTCTTGGCGATCCCCTCGTTATGCATAATGTCAAACTCTGCCTCGCGAAACGGCGGAGCGATTTTATTCTTCACCACCCTTACCCTGACATGATTACCAATAACCTTATCCCCCTCTTTTAAGTAAGCGATCCTGCGCACATCCAGCCTTACCGATGAGTAAAACTTAAGCGCGCGTCCCCCGGGAGTAGTCTCAGGCGAACCAAACATAACCCCGATCTTTTCTCTTAACTGATTAATAAAAATCACCGTAGTCCGCGATTTACTGATCGAGCCGGTTAACTTACGCAAGGCCTGGGACATAAGCCGCGCTTGAAGGCCCATGTGCGAATCACCCATCTCTCCTTCAATTTCCGCCCGGGGGGTCAATGCTGCCACCGAATCGATAACCACCAGGTCCACGGCGTTAGAGCGCACCAGGGTCTCGGCGATCTCCAGGGCCTGTTCGCCTGTATCCGGCTGGGAGATCAAAAGATCATCCAGGTTTACGCCGATCAACTTGGCATAGGTTGAATCAAAGGCATGCTCCGCGTCAATAAAAGCCGCCACTCCGCCTTTTTTCTGATTTTCCCTTATTGCCGTCAAAGTCAAAGTGGTTTTACCGGAAGCCTCCGGCCCAAATATCTCTACTACCCTGCCGCGGGGAAGCCCTCCGACCCCTAAAGCCAGGTCAAGGGTAAGCGCGCCGGTTGAAATGGTCTCAACATTGGCTTTGGTGTGCGCGCCCAGCTTCATGATCGAGCCCTTGCCAAACTGTTTCTCTATCTGCAAAAGCGCCAGTTCCAGCGCCTTTTGGCGGTCAGTCGTCTCTTTTACCTCTTCTTTTTTCTTATCTATTGCCATTTTAACCCTCCGATTTTGAGCACCTTAAGTTTTTGTTTAGCGAAATCCTTGACATTTTATTAAATAAAGGGTGAAAAATGTCAAGGATTAGTATCTTCCTTCATTTTGAGGAAATATTATAACCTGCCGCAACCCGTGTGTCAATCACATTCCTGCGTCCATATATAATCCCTCCTTTCCGCTACAATAGACGTATGAAAGCGGGATTTCTAACTAATTAGTTGGCCCTCTCTTTCTTGACATCCGCGTCAAAATATGTTAGATTTAGTGATTATGGAAGAATTGAATAAGCTGAAGACAGAGCTTGAGCGCACAAAAAGCGAACTAGGGATACTCTATGAGATCTCTAACGCCATGCGCACCACCCTGAAGCTGGATGAGATCCTCTATATCATCCTTACCGGAGTTACCGCGCATACGGGGCTGGGGTTTAACCGGGCCATGCTTTTCCTAGTCAATGAAAAGGATAGGATCATTGAAGGTAAGATGGGCATAGGCCCGGAGAGCGGGGAAGAAGCTAACGCGGCCTGGACCAAGATCGAGCAGGAGAAAATGGACCTTGAAGACCTGATCAACGCCTTTAAGAACTCCAATGCCGTATTGGAATCGGGATTTAACCGCCAGGTCAAGAGCCTGAAGGTGTCGATGTATGATAAAGATGAAAACCCGCTCTCCCTGGCGGTATTGGAAGGTATGCCGCTGCATCTTACCGGGGAGACCATCCATCATTACCATAACTCACCGGTGATCCGTATGCTGGAAAGCAATGAGTTGGTGCTTATTCCTTTAAAAGCAAAAGACCGGGTCAACGGGATAATTGTGGCGGATAATTTTATCACTAATGACCCGATTACCAAAGATGACCTGCGCATGCTTACCATGCTTGCCAACCAGGCTGGCCTGGCCATTGAAAATTCCCAGCTCTATGAGAAAACGGTTGACCGCGCGCATTCAGATTACCTGACCAACCTCTGGAACCATGGTTATTTCCAGTACCTCCTGCAGACTGAGGTTGAAAAATCCAAGGCAACTAAGAGCCGTCTTAGTTTAATTACCGTAGATATAGATGATTTTAAGATCTACAACGATACGCTCGGCCATCAGGCGGGAGATAAGATATTAAGAGACTTAGCGCAGGTTTTACGCAACCAGTCGCGCAAAATGGACCTGGTCTGCCGTTACGGCGGAGAAGAATTCACCATAATTCTTCCCCAGACCGACAAAAAAGAAGCCTATTTGATTGCTGAACGCATAAGGATAGATATTCAAAGATACCCTTTCCTGAACGAAGAGATATTCCCTAATAAGATGCTTACGGTAAGCCTGGGGATCTCCACCTTCCCAGAGGATGGCCTGCTTCCGGCAGAGCTGATCGCTTCTTCGGACAACTGCCTCTATCAGGCCAAAAACAAAGGCAAGAATAATACCTGCTGCACTTGATTCGAATCTTAAGCCGCTACTGCTTCCGGTTCCCTTTCCTTATCCTTATTCTGCGACAATTTCACGGAAACGATCTTGGAAACTCCTGACTGCTCCATTGTAATGCCATACATAATATTGGCGTTAACAATGGTCTTTTTGTTGTGGGTTATTACGATAAACTGTGAGCCCTTGGAAAACTCCTGCAGGACCCGGGAGAACCTGTCAACATTTGCTTCATCAAGGGCAGCATCGATCTCATCCAGAATGCAGAACGGCGATGGCTTGACTTTGAATATGGCAAAGATAAGCGCTATTGCCGACATGGTTTTTTCCCCGCCGCTTAAGAGCAGCACATTCTGCAGTTTCTTTCCCGGAGGCCGGCAGATTATCTCGATCCCCGACTCAAGCGGGTCCTGTTCATCCAGCAGGAAAAGCTGAGCGTCACCGCCGTTAAACAGCAGGCGGAAATAATTCTTGAACTCCACCTTGACCTTCTCAAATGTCTCCATGAACATCTGCTTTGTGGTACGGTTGATCTTGAGGATCGCCTGGTGCAATGACTCTTTGGCGCTCAAAAGGTCAGTCTGCTGCTGGATAAGAAAATCATAACGCTGTTTTAATTCATCATACTCCTCAATAGCTACCAGGTTGACCGTGCCGTAGGAATCCAGCTTCCTCTTCAATTCATTGATCTCATTAGAGAGCGCCTGATGATCCAACTCTTTATTTAATTCCCCCTGGGTATCCAGCTCTATTTTATACGCGGAGAGCATTCTCTCTTTTATCGCAGCATACCGGTAATCCACATCCTTATCCCGCATCTCTAACTCATGCAAACGGTTCTTGATCTGGTCAGCCTGCTTGCGGTCAGCCTCTATCTTTTTAGCTGCCGCGGCTGTGCCGCCGGATACCTCATTATATTTTACCTCAACCTCCGCCAGGGTTCCTTTTTTCAGCCTGATCTCTTCCTGCGCTGTTTTAATCTTTTCCTGGCAATCCGCGATCTCAGTTTTAAGCAGCTCAAGCCGCTCCTTGCCTTCACTTTCCTGCTGCCGGATATTTTCGAGGCTCGCCTTATCCTGGGCATAGGTATCATCCAGGATCTTCAGGGTTGATTCGTCGGAGATAAAACGCCTGTTCAACCCCTCGATTTCGGTCTTGGTTTGAGTGATCAGCACCAGGAGCTCTTCGCGCAGCCTGCTGTTGAGAGAAATAGTATCTTCCTCCTGAACGATCAGATCATGTTTCTGCCTTTGCTCATTATTTAAACCGGATAACTGCGCTTGAGCGTTGGCTAAATTCTGCTCTATCGTAGCGATCTCCCGCTGCAGCTGGGTCAATTCCATAACAATTACATCCTCTTCCTCTTTTATTTTGCTGAATTGCTCCTGGGCTGTAGAGTGGCTTGCTTCTTTGTTAGCCAGGGATATCTCCTGATTACGCAGCTCCTGCTCCAAGCCGGCAGACATTTTATTTAATTCCGAAATACAGGTCTGGCGCAATATCTTTTTATTCCTTAATTCCCCCAGGCTCTCCTCTAATTTTACGATCTTTTCATCTATCCTGCTCGTGTCTAATTCAATGGGCTTGGCCTCGCCGCTTATCTTAAATGTGGAAGGCTCAAGATCCTTGATTTTAACCACCAGGCCGGTCAGGGTTTCCTGGGGCATCTTGTCCAGATAGATCACCGCGTTAAGGGATTCGCCGATATCATCATACTTTGTCTTAAGTTTCTCAAGGAATTCCTTATGCGAGGCCAACGTCAGCTTCTCGTTTTCTAAGGCAATTATCTCCTTATCAATTCCGGCTAAATTAAGCTCCTCTTGAGCAAGGCTCTCCTTTACATTAGAGATCTTCTGCTTAAATTCATCCACCTGCTGGCGGATACCCTCCAGCTCACTGATGATATTCCTTAAGCCCTCATCGGCGATCGCCTTCTCTTCATAAACTTTGGCCTTTTCTATCTCCAGCCTTTTCCTGCGCGCCAGGAAAACCTGGTGCTTGGAATTGAAGTCACCTATTTCATTCTTGGTGTTTGATATTCTGGTTTCCAACTCAAGGATTATCTTTTTACTCTCGGAGATAGCCTCAAGTGAACCCTTAATGGATGAACTCAATTTATTGATCTCTTCTTCCTTCTGCTTGAGGATAGACTCTCTTTCTTCTATATCCTGCCTAAGCCTGGAGTATTCATCGCGCACCTTTTGCAATTTTTCTTCATCTTGGGCAAGCTTTTCGTTGGCCTGGTCCATCCTGATCCCCAACGTTCCTATATTCTCAATCAATTCCGCGATGCGCTGCCGGTTAAAATTAATATGCTCGTTATTACGCACCAGGCTGTTTTCCAGGTTCAGCATCTCGCCGCGAGCCGACATCATGCTTTCCTCTAAAACTTTCAGCTCTGACTGGCGGTTGGCGATCCTGGCCTCCTGCTCCGCGACGATTTCTATAAGCTTAAGCTCATCATCCTTCAGGATAGAGAGTTGTTTAGCGATCTCATCTTTCTCTTTAAGCAGGCTGCTTTTATCCAGTACGGCAAGATCGACCTCTTTTAATTTCAGCTCCTCAAAAACCTCTTTGTACCTGCGGGCTTTATTTGCCTGGCGCTCAAGTGAGCCGATCTGGCGCTTGACCTCGGTGACAATATCATTTACCCGCAGCAGGTTCTGCTCCGTCTCTTCAAGCCTGCGCATGGTCTCCCTCTTCTGGGATTTATATTTGGTGATGCCGGATGCCTCATCAAATACCAGCCTGCGGTCTTCGGGACGGGAGCTTAAAACCAGGTCGATCTTTCCCTGGGCAACAATGGAATAACTCTCCGCGCCTATACCGGTACCTGCCAAAAGGTCCAGGATATCCTTAAGCCGCACTGTCGCCTTATTAAGCATATACTCGCTTTCCCCGGAGCGGAAAAGCCTGCGGGTGATCAGTACCTCCGGGTGGTCAAGATTAAAAAAATGGTTGGAATTATCAAAAGCCAAACTTACCTCCGCCATGCTTAACGGCTCCTTATTATCCGTGCCGTTAAAGATGACATCCAGCATATCCGAGCCGCGCAGGGATTTTGCCGACTGCTCACCCAGGACCCAGCGGATGGAATCAAAGATATTGCTTTTCCCGCAACCATTTGGGCCGACAACAGCGGTAATACCGGGCTCAAAATTCAGGGTTGTCTTATCGCAGAAAGATTTGAAACCGATAAGCTCTAATCTTTTGAAGTACATGCGTTGATCCTCCCAATGTTAATGTGGTTGTGACTGGCTCTCCAGCCAGCTGTCAATTTTATCTTTTTTAAAACGCCATTG
>JAHFFQ010000176.1 GCA_023247875.1 Candidatus Omnitrophota bacterium
CCTTGCTGCCTAAGCGGTAAAGTTTGGGCTTAAGCGTATGAAAGGCAATATACTTCTGGACCAGGTGCATGGAATCAACCGGGACAAATAGCTTCTCATTGCGGTCATATTCAATGACTAAATGGTCTTTACCTGCCCCCTGAAGCTTGACCTTCTCCATCCCCAGAAACCTTCCTATGCCATGCTGATTATGCACTACGAGGTCGCCAACCTTCAAGTCAACAAAGTTATCCAGGGGGAATTCTTCGCTGAATACGGCGGCTTTGGAGCCGGAGGACTTTTTAAAAGGAAGGATGATCACGATGTTATGCGGCCAGAGCGGCCCACCCGTATCCGGGTTAAAGGTCTTGACTGCCCCTATCCTGTCATTATCCAGCTCAATGCGGATGGGCAGCTCAAAGGAAACCGGGAAAATATCAATGATCGAGCCGCGCCGGGCAAACTCACCCTCCGAGAGCACCTGCTCCTGCCTCTTGTACCCGAACTCAACCAGGGTGGAATTAAGATATTCCAGCTCTATATTCTGGCCGGTATATAATTTCAGGGATTTAAACATGATGATATATTGTCTCAAATGCCTGCCTTTTGTCAAGGCGCTCTTTTTATTTTCGGGGGTACTTGAAATCCGGCAGATTATGTGGCATACTACTATTGGAAGTGGAAGCAGGAAATGGAACAAGGAGGAAAGGTGCGATAGCGCAAGCTATTAGGCCTATCACCTACAAGAAAACCCCGGAACCAATCGGGGCTTTTTTGTTTGTGAGGCCACAACTTAGCGAGCGCCAGCGAAGCTAAGTTGTTTGGCCGAACAAATCCTTGCAGTTGCGAGCAAATTGTCTCATAATTTGCGAAGCGTTTAACTGCAAGGATCTTTCCGATTGTTTAAAAATCTGCGCCGCGTTTGTTGCGGGTATCTTTGTATAGTGAGGAGGCTACGAGCAAATTTGTTTCCAATTTGCGAAGCGGTTAACTGCAAGGATCTTTCCGAATAGCGCTTAGTTGCGGGTATCTTTGTATAGCAAAGCGTACGCGAACTATCCCGAAGCGTACGCCAGCAGATTTCTGGCGAAATCTACCACTGGTTACGCAAGGTATTTAAGCCATGAATCTTTTCCATTCATTAGGTCTTCTCTCCTAGGGCGATCAGAAGAAATGTTCAAGTTATTGAATTTACAGTAAAATAAAAATCCCAGCGCATGGCCAGGAAATAACGGATTACTTATTCTTAGGTAGATTTGTTATATACTTCTTTATTATTTTTCTTACCAGATCCTTCCATCCCTTCTTATGCACAATTCGTTCAAAGTTTTTGCCGTATCTCCCTGAGAGTAACTCAACGCGGCTTTTTTGACTCAAGGTTTTCCAATCTTCAAACATTACATAAACGGCATTTCCATATTCCATATTCTCAAAAACAACAAAATCCTCGCGCAATAAAGCACCAAGATACCTTTCTGATCCACTCATGCCATAAACCAATGTAACCTTCCCATTTGTTGGTTTTAAACTTTGAAAGAAATCATATCGATCTTCCATATCTTTCCGCTCTGGCTCTGAAAGAGTACGTCCTTTACTTAGTCTGGCCAACGTCTCTTCGCGTGTACCTGGAGGCAGTATTTCCCAAGAAACACTTAATGTTTCTAAGTATTCTTTAAGGGTCCTCCCTGCAGGTAAAACGTCACAAAAACCAATGTTTTCCTGCAGAATATTTAAGTCTTTCAGAAGCCGCTCCTTAAAATCACGGGATTTCTTATCTATTACTTCTTCCACTTCAAATTTGATCATATATGTATCTTGCCCTAGAGCATTATTAGGAGACTCCATTCTAATTTTTAGAGATTCGGGTGCGTGAAATTCCCTTTGATATCTCTCCTTAGTCCAACTTACATCATGAGTCCCCCTTCCCCTGTCTCCATAATTAGGCGCATCAACGCTAACAGTATAGGACTCCATAGGGAGATCTTTCCTTTTTATTTCATAACCATTTTTATTACGATCACTGTATTTCCCACGATTTTTGGAAGGTAAAATGGTATTGGGGAAAGATAAACCAGAATCAGTTAGTTTAATAGACAAGTGATTTAATAATCCTATCTTAATGTCATTAGCTGAAAAGGTTTTGACACAACCTATAACAATCTGATTAGTGTTAATTTTCTCCAATTTTAGAAGAATTGACTTAGGTATTTTACGGAAGTTTTTCTTAGGCATTTATCAGCTCCTTTCTATATTCTTATCCTAAAGTCAGTATGCCAAAAATTGCTATAAGGGAAATCCCGAATATAAACGTCCAGTGGTGTAATGGCAGAAGATAGCGAAGAAGAATGTTAATTAGACGGAAGTTCCTCTTTGCTTTCCTGCTTATTTTCTGAAGCCTATTGATTTCTTGCGTATTTTCCTGAGATTCATTATTCAATTCATTAATCCGATCATCAACTCTTATGCCACACAAATTATAGTGTTTACTATCAATTCTAAGCCTAACGAAAATTACCCCCGATAATATAGAGAAAACTAACGATCCCAAACCTAGCTTCAATAATATATTTAAATAGCTAGGAATACTTGGATTAGTAAGTTTTATGGAGAAAACGATAGCTCCCGTAGCTAAACCGATTAGCCATTTAGCTAAATCAGTATACCCCTCATTAACTTCACTTCTAAGTTGATCTGTTATATTGTTTCTATGTGGTTCCATGGCCAATAAGTTGCCAACTTTTGTATGGCAAATCTGTAAATTTTTACCCCATTGTAGCTTCAAAACTGTAATTTTTTATTTACTAATTATAACACAAAATTTAGTGTATTGACATATCATAGATTAAGTTATAGAATTATAGTTGGTTAGGAAGATTGGAGGAGTGGAAAAAGATGAATTTTAAACAAATAATGTGGAAATTAAAACATGTTTCTATTTTACGTATACTAGCATATGCTTTGCTTATCATCTTAGTAGTATCATTAATAAATATAACCTCCTTTTTCTGGAAGTGCTCATTGTTACCTATCGCTAAAGTTATTTTAAAACCCCTTATCATACCTAATGTATCTTCTTCGGGAATAGAACCGAAAACAATATTTGAAGCCACGCTTAATGGTGCTAATTTCGCTATTGTTTATATATCTATTTTATTGGCTTTTACGGCTTTAATTGTTACTTTCGCCAGTATTTGGTGGGGTCATAAGATTAACCTGATAAGAAAATGCCATAGAGATTATTTGATTTTCAAAAAGAATGCGCCTTTAGAGGCACGCCTTACCACAGCTAAAATATTCGTTATAGACAGGAGATTTGCCGAAGCATGGGAAGAAATAAAAGATTTACCTGATGATTTTAATTACGAAATCCCGTTGTTCAAAGCAAAGATCCTTTTTGGACAAGAACATGAAGGATCTAGTTTTGGCCCTATAATGAAACTACTGCATAAAGCTCGATCATTTCCCGAATTAGCAGAAGAAACAAAATCAGTTATTGATTGTGAAATTAGCAGAACATATTTTAAAGAAAAGAAAGATTACAAAAAAGCTTTGGAATATGCAGAAAAATCAATTGAAGAAGATTATACTTATTGCACTGCTTACCATGCCAAGGCGCTATCTTTAAGACATCTTGGCGATTTAGATGAGGCAATTAAAACGCTAGAAGATATAATAATATGGGATCGGAGTTACGACATAGCTTACTATAACTTAGCTTGTTACTATGCTCAAAAATCTAGAACGGAAGATAACTCTGCCCAAAAAATAATCCTCAAAAATAAGGCTACTTCATATTTTAGAAAAGCTATGGACTTGCAACCTAAGGTTAAAGACTTAGTTACTTTTTCTGCTACCGACCCTGATCTTGACCCAATCAGAACTGAAATAAATAATCTTCCCACAAGCTAATACTAATTATTATATAAATAAAAAAGGCTATCAATTGATAGCCTTTTTTAAACATAAACATTAGGAACCGTTTAATACCAGGGTTCTCTTTCTCTCATTCTAAGCATTTTACTCACCTTTCGTTAAAAGTATACCTAAAAACACTGCCAAAATCAATACCCCTGACGTCTAATAAGAAAGGGCTTTCTTTATAAACAACAATAGCCCTGGTAAAGATCAAGGCTAGTTTTCCAATTAAAGCTAGTTTTTGGTTTGATTTGCTTTCCCCATAAGCAAAATCATTTTACCTTAATCTTAATTACTCGTCAAGGGTTTATTTCACCCCTAGATCCCCCCTTTGTCAAAGAATTCTCCGCCAAAATAACTATTATCTACTAGAACTATGGAACACTTATATTTATGTCTACCTAATCATTTCTTAAATCCCGAAGCGTTTTATTCCCCTTTCCCCTCCCTCACCAGCCCCATCACCCTATACACATTCGCCTTCCTATCCGAAAAATCCGGCGGCGTCAACTTATCCCTGGTTATCTCCACTATCCCCTGCTCCTCAAGCTCCTGCAACCCCAAGGAAATAGTAGTATCGCTTATCCCGTAAAGCTTTGCCATATCCTCCTGGCTGCGGAACCAGAAAGGATACCGCGTGGAATGCCCGGCCTCATACAAACAGATCAAATACATATACTTTGCCCGCATGGATAAAGTATCGGAATACCCATACTCCCAATACTCAAAAGGAATGGTTATCACCGACGTCCCGGCCTTCTTTGTATTATCAGCCCTTAAACTAACTCTGCCTTTACTATAATCTATAAGCCCATAACCCTTAAGCCGCTTAAGCGAGCGGTGTATCCTCTCATAGAAATAGTGGTGATCATCGCGGTACCAGCCTAAATCCGCCGGCGCTGTATACCCCATCATTTTCGCTAATGAATCATAGTCAATCTCAAGCGCAGGCTTGCCTGATCCCTGCTGAAGCTTGCATAATAACAAATAAAGGTCAAATTGCCTGAAGGCCTCGGCCTTAAGGAGGCGGCGGCCTGATTTGGGAGCAAGGAGAAAATCAGGAGAAATGGTGACCCCTTCAACCTGCGGCAGGAATATATCCTTCTTCTGAACAGGGATATTATCAATATACTTCTTTGAGGCAAGGGCATCCTGGCGGGAATCCTCAAAATTGGTAGCTTCGTAATTATCCTCTATGGCCGACTTGGACCAATTGGCGCTTCCCGTAAATACATACCTGCCGTCAATAACCACTTCCTTCAGGTGCAAAAGATGCTCCGCGGTGTCAAAATAGACAGTGATATTATTCCGGCGCAATTTTTCATAGGCCAGCCGGTTTTCTTTCAGCTTGGAATCCTCCAGGAGAACCTTTACCTCTACTCCCCGGTTTTTGGCGGCTATAAGGTCACTAACCAGCTCATTGACCGGGTCAGCTTTATCCCGGGGGTTGATTATTATGAAATACATTGCTACGGTGACGGAGCTTTTGGATTTGGTGAGATATTTGTGAAGGGTCTGGTAGTAGGCCCTGCCAAAGAGCACATCGGCGGAGGCGGTTATAGGGAAAAATAAGATTGCGAGGAAGATAAGGGATAATGGGAGGATGCTTTTTGTTCTCTTGGATTTCAATGCCTGGCTCCCTCTTTATTGGCTAACCAGGGCTTATTTTACCTCTCTTCCATTGCTTTGACAACCGAAATCCCGGCTATTTCTGAGCAAAACCTTTAATAACCTTTTTAGCTTCCGGCAATCCCATAAGCTGTCGCATTGCCTCAAAAATATCGTGGATATCCAAATCGTGCGCCTCAAGCTTCTCTTCCAATTCCCTTAATTTTCTCGCGAAATCCTTGTGAAGAGATACAATTTGACGCAACCTTATAAAAGCGCGCATAATTTGGATATTTACCAATACAGCTCGCCTACTGTGCAAAGCACTTGAAAGCATTGCAACGCCTTCTTGGGTAAAAGCATACGGCAAATAACCGCCTAAACTCCTTAAAGATGGTATCACATTTTGTGATACCAAGCTTTTTACTTCTGCGCCTGTAAGCTGAAACATGAAATCCGCAGGAAACCTTTCATAGTTTCTTTTTACCTGCTGCCTCAAGGCTATCGGCTTTACTTCGTAGAGTGAAGCCAAATCCTTATCCAACATAACTTTCTTGCCTCTAATTTGGAATATCTTACTTTCTATTCTTTCTGCCGAAATTAAATCCGTCATTTCACTGCCCTCCTCTCTACTCCAATAGACGCTAGAAAGGGCGAAATCTAACGGATTTTTCAACAAAAAAAGGCGCCGGAGAACTCCAGCGCCTTGCAAAATAAGCAAAACTATTTATTTATTTTTATTCTCTGCGGAAGACCACGTAAATACGCAAGGGAAGGGGACCCCTCCCATCAGATCATAAATCCATATGCCAACCTCGGGAACTCCCGGGCTGACTTTTGCAGCCTGCTTTTGGACAGTTTTAAAAGGGCCAAAAGTTGTCGCTGCCGCCGAAGCGATATCCTTAATGGCTGAACCAACGGCCTGGATAGTTTCGGCTGTTTTCGCGTCCCCCTTCATATTCAAACCAGCCAATTTCCATCCATCTACAAGAGTTATGGCTGAATCGTAGCTGCCTGTCCCTTTATCGAAATAAAGCGCGTATTTTTGATCCGGATCAGGCAAATATATGACCTGCATCGCGTAAGCATCTTTGTTCAATGCGGTATCATTTTTGCCGGAAGCATCGTTGACGGCACCTTTTGATCCATCGGGATCCTTTTTAGCAGCCGTTTGATCGGCGTTTTGGCTCGCTGTAGATTCGGGCTTTACAGCCGTTACACATGTAAGATTCTTTGTTACCACTAAGTAAGGATGC
>JAHFFQ010000081.1 GCA_023247875.1 Candidatus Omnitrophota bacterium
GTAGTCTCTTTGGGGCTTTCGCCGAATATGTCGGTATCTCAAATTGACCGGCTGGCCAAAGGCATGTTTAGCCTGGCCAGAAAATACCGCATAAATATCGTCGGCGGGGATATCAGCTCCGCGGACAAATTAATTATAGACGTAAGTATGCTGGGTGTTGTTGAGAAGAAGAACCTTTGTTTACGCTCCGGCGCAAAAACCGGAGATATCATTATGGTTACAGGCTCGCTGGGCGGCTCAATTAAAGGCAAACATTTGAAATTTGAACCGCGGCTTAAAGAGGCGCGTTTTTTAGTGAATAATTTCAAGGTCAACTCTATGATCGATATCTCTGACGGCCTGCTCCAGGACTTAGGCCATATCCTGGAGCAAAGTTCGGCCGGAGCGGTGATATATGAGAAACTTATTCCCTTAAGCGGGGAGGCCGGCGGAATAGATGAGGCGCTTTCTTCGGGTGAGGAGTTTGAGCTGCTTTTTACCGCCTCAAGGGACCAAGCCGGTAAGATCATGAAAAGTTCCAAATACCGCTTTAGGCCAATTGGCGAGATAATGCCTAAGGGCTTCGGCTTAAGGACGATCAACTACAGGAATGAATATTCAAGAATAAAATCCTTAGGGTTTAAACATTTCCAGCTTAAATGAAAAAATTATCCAAGTCAGTTTCTTCAACTTTAAGAATAGGCAGGAGTATCAGCCGCCTTCTCAAACCCGGGGATATCGTTCTTCTCTCCGGTTCGCTTGGCGCCGGAAAAACAGTCCTGGCTAAAGGCATTGCTCAGGGCCTGGGGATAAACAAGGATAAGGTAGTCAGCCCTTCTTTTGTCCTGCTGCGCGCATACAAGGGAAAGCATCCGCTGCATCATTTTGATTTTTACCGGTTAAAGATTCCCGCTGATATACTGGCTCTTGGATATGAGGAGTATTTTTATTCCGAAGGCATTACGGTGATCGAATGGCCGGAGCGCTTGAAATTCCTCTTGCCTAAAGAATTCTTAAAGATTAAACTATCTGCTAAAGCAGCCAACAGCCGGGTCCTTGAGTTTATTGCCAGGGGCGCAGGATACAAGCGGCTCTTAGGAAAGATCAATGAAAATATTAGGGATTGATACCACCACGAAATTTCTTTGCTTAGGTCTTTATGCCAACAGCTCATTTTATGAATGTAAGCTTGAAATGGGCAGGAATCTTTCCGCGTTGCTTGCAGTAACTATCCAGAGAGCCCTGGCTGCAGCGGGGTTAAAGGCCGCCGATATTGATTGCTTTGCCTGTGGCTTAGGGCCGGGCTCTTTTACCGGCATGCGCATTGGTTTGGCGACGATAAAGGGCTTAAGCATCGTAAGGAATAAGCCGGTGATCGGCATACCTTCGCTGGATATCCTGGCGAAAAACGCTCCGGAAAAAGACAGCCTTATTGTCACTGCGCTGGATGCCAGAAGAGGACTCATCTATTGCTGCTCTTACAAAAATGAGAGGGGAACATTAAGGCGTAAAAGCGAATACGCGCTTTTAACCTTGGATGAATTCATTAAAAAGTTCAACCGGCATCCGCTGATCTTGGGTGATGCGGTATCTGTCTATGGAGATAAGATTTCAAGCGCCATAAAAGGCGCCTGTCTCCTGGATAAGGACTACTGGTTCCCCGAAACGCATAATCTTATGGAGCTGGCTCTTGAAAAAGCCAGGGCCAAGAAATTCACCAGCAGCCTTACCGTTAAACCCATTTATCTATACCCTAAAGAATGCCAGATAAAAACAAGATAGGTTACCGGCCAACCTGGGCAGAGGTAAACCTCGATAACCTGGAGCATAATTTTAAGAAGATCAGGTCCTTGCTGAGGCCAAAGACCAAGACCATGGTCACTGTCAAGGCTGATGCTTACGGCCACGGGCTTATCCCGGTATCCAAAAGATTGGTTGCTAGCGGGGTGGATTTTCTGGGGGTCGCCTCTATTGATGAAGGGATAAAATTAAGGAAGGCCGGAATTAAAACCCCAATCCTGGTCCTCGGCCTGACCCTTAAGAAAGATATCCAGCCGCTCTTTGACTTTTGCCTTACTCCTACTGTATGCGATGAAGATTTCGCCTCGGCGCTTGACCGCAGGGCCGGGAGATTGAATAAAAGACTAGCCGTTCATATCAAGGTAGATACCGGGATGGGCAGGATCGGGGTCCTGCATGAAGATGCCTTTGCCCTGGTAAAAAAGATCCACAAACTCAAATCTGTTATAATTGAAGGGATCTTTACGCATTTTCCTTTCGCTGACCTCAACCGTAAATTCACTGATTTTCAGATCCATCTATTTAACAAGTTAGTCGCGGAGCTAAAGAAAAGCGGTATAATCATACCGCTGGTCCATGCGGCAAACAGCATCGGGTTAATTGATTATAAGGATAGTCACTTTACCATGGTCAGGCCGGGCCTGGTGATCTACGGACTGCATCCTAAGGAAGGATTGGAGATAAATCTAAAACCGGTGTTAAGCCTTAAGACCCGGGTGATCTTTATCAAGCAGGTTCCCGCCGGATACGGGATAAGTTACGGTCACGCTTACATAACCAGGCGCTTGACGCGTATCGTCACTCTGCCTATCGGTTACGGTGACGGTTATCCGCGCAACCTTTCTAACTTAGCCCGGGTTTTGATCGGAGGCAGGCGCCTGTGCATAAGTGGCAGGATCTGCATGGACCAGATCATGGTAGACGTAGGCAGGCAAAAACCGAAAGTCGGCGATGAGGTTGTTTTGATCGGCAGGCAGGGAAAACAAAAGATCACCGTTGAAGAGTTAGCGGCGTTATCCGGTACAATCCCCTATGAGATCGTCTGCGGTTTAGGCAGCCGCATCCCCCGTATTTACACCCCTTGAGATTTTTAAGGCAATTTTCGGATAAGATAAATGCTTCCTGTTAATACTATGATGTGGCTCATTGAGGCGGCGAAGAGCGGTGGGATCAATCCGGATTTTCCCACGGCCAGGCACACCGCGTCGAGGACATAATAGAGGAACCCCACGATGATCGAGATCCCTATCGAAGCCATACCCGTAGCGCGCTTACGCATCATCAGCGAAAAAGGTATGCCCAGCAGCATGATTATAATGCTGGTAAAGGGCATCATGAAGCGCTGATAAAGGTCAACCTTGAGGTTACGGGTCACGGAAGTTGCCCCGCTTTTAGAGATCCTCCAGATATAATCCTGCATTTCCCGGATATCCATCAGCTCGGGTTTTTGCCTTAAGGAGGCGAAATCCTTGGGCGTCTCCGGTATGGTCATGATCTCTTCTTCGAAATAAACCGGCTCCTCCACTACCTGGCCGTTCTTGTCAAAATTATAGGTAATACACTGGTAGAATTTCCATAATCCATCCTGGTAAACCCCTTTGGTGGCGACGATCTTCTTGGTCAGGTTCTGGTGGTCATCCTGCTCAAGTATGGTTATTCCTTCCATGGTCTTGGTCGCCAGGGTGAATTTATTGATAAAGAAGAGCCTGTTCTTAAGGCCGTACATAGAGAGATTAATTATCGTTTCGATTTTTTTGAATTTGCTTTTTTTGGCCCCCTCATCCATCTGGGCCTTGATCCTCTGGTTTTCGGCTAAAGCCCTTGGGCTGATCCTGTCATTGACCCAGAAGACCAGCATACTGATCAGCAAGCCGAAGATCAACGCCTCCCTGCAGATTTCAAATATGCTCATCCCGCTTGAACGCATGGCGATTATTTCATTGTTATGATTAAGCTTACCGAATGTGTAAACCGCGCTTAAGAGGCAGGCAAAGGGGGAAACCTGCACGAACATTACCGGAAGATAAGACAGGTAATAGCGGATCAGGAGCATCAGGTTGACCTGCTGTTTCAGTATATCCTCAAGGTTGGTGAGCAGGTCGATAATGACATAGAGAAAGAGGAAAACGAAAATGCAGGAAATGAATATGCTGATCACGGATTTCAGGATATAGCGGTCTAGGATGCGCATAGTTTATACATTAAGAATGAGCCGGCTGAGCCGAATATAATGTTCGGCAACCAGAGGGCAAGAGCCGGAGGCAGGTGCCCTTCGATAGCCAGCGCCTCGCAGCCGATAAATAAAGGATAATATAAGACGATGATCAGGACGGCAATGCCGATGTTGATGGATTTCTCGCGCCTGCGCGTAATGATGCCCAGGGATGAGCCCAAAAGCATGAAGACAAAACATGAGAAGGCCAGGGCTAATTTTTCATGGATCTCCGTTATCAGGGGGGCAGGGTTTATCCCCTCGCTTCTAAGTTTCTTCGCCTCTTTCTTCAGCTCATGGATAGTCATCTCCTTGAATTTCTTATCCACGACCTTATCCTGCATCTGGGCCATATCCAGGTTCATGAAGTAGGTGCGGAAGTTGAGTTTGTAAAAGCTGGTGGGGTTTTCCGGGTCAGGCTCATCGCTGGTCCCGTCGATAAGCTTAAGCTTGATGGTATTCTGCTCCGGCATAGCGATGAACTCGCCGGCTTTGGCAACGATGGTGCGCGTGGGCTTATCTTCCCCCTGCGGCTCATAGATGCGGATATTGTTAAGCCGGTTTTTCTTCTGGTCAACATGGTAGATGAAGAGTATATATCTCTGGAAGGAGTTGATGAATACCCCCTCCTCAAACGCGGCGGTGGGGTTCTTAAACCCCATCTGCTTTAAGGTCTTGCGGTAGGCAAAATGTGCGTAGGAGGCGGCCCGGTCATTAAAAACAGCCAGCGCCAGGCTTAGTATAAGCCCGATGATCAAGAGGGGCATGAGCAGCCTGAAGAGGCTTACCCCGCTTGAGCGTATGGCGATTATTTCATTATCGCTGGAGAACCTTCCCAGGGCAAGGAGCACAGCTACCAGGACGGATATGGGGAGGGTGTAGGTGACCAGGTAGGGCATAAGGTAAATGAGCAGCTGTATGACGCTAAAAATGTCCACTCCTTTGTTGATCACCAGGTCGGCGATGCGCTTTAAGTTACCGATGAGGACCATGACAAAGGTTAAAACCCCCAGGACAAGCAAGAGTGGAGAGATGAACTCTTTTAAGATGTAATTTCGCAGGATTTTCATAATTAGCTTGCCAGGGTCAGGAGGATTACTCTCTTTGCCCCGGATTCTTTTAAGCTTTTGGCTGCCTGGTTTGCGGTAGCTCCGGTAGTCAAAACATCATCGACCAGCAGCAGATTCTTTTCCCTGATCAGCTCAGGCCTGATCACGCAAAATCCATTTTCCATGTTAAGTCGCCTTCCTTCAGGGTCCAGCTCGGCCTGGGTTTTAGTTGGCTTGGGCCGCATCAATACCTGCGGCAGGACTGTTTTCTTGCACTCCCGGCCTATCTGGCCGCTTAATATTTCTGCCTGGTTAAATTCCCTCTCCCGCAGCCGGCTCTTATGCAGCGGAACGGGAATGATAAAATCCATCTCCCCGACGGGTAGGTTATACTCCCCGATAAATTCATTCATGATCTTTCCCAGTCCCTCTCCCAGGTAATCATCCCCGGTATATTTAAAATCACGGATCAGTTTCTTTGTTATGCCGCTGTATCTACATGGGCTAAAAGCCCGGTCAAAATTGAATTTTACCTTAAGGCAGGTGGGGCAGATATTCTTTTCTACGCTGGCGCCTTCCAGGTGCCTGCCGCAGGAAACGCAAAAAGGAGGCAGGTTCATTTCCAGTTTGTCCCTGCATGAGGCGCAGATAAATTTCCGCGCTTTATCCGGGGCCAATTTTAGCCCGCAGCCAGGGCAGCAGTCAGGATAGATAAGGTCCTTTAATCCTTTGGCAAGCTGGCGCAACATAAAGATATGATAACAATGAAATTTAGCTTTGTCAAAGTAATTGACATTGGACTCCGCCAATAGTAGAATAATTTACCATGGAAAAAGAAAGCAGGCTGGAATTAAAGAAGAAATTGTTCGATCTCCTGAATAAAGAGGCCTTAAAAAGAGGCAGCTTCACCCTCTCCTCCGGAAAGAAGAGCAGCTATTATCTCGACGGAAGGGTGATCACCCTCTCTGCGCAGGGCGCTTACCTGGCAGCCAGCATAATATTGGATATGATCGGTGACCGTAAGCTCGACGCAGCCGGAGGGCCGACCCTGGGTGCAGACCCGATCGTAGGCGCCTTGGCAGCGTTAAGTTACCTGAATAACCGGCCGATCAAGACCTTTATCGTGCGCAAACAGGCCAAGGAGCATGGCGCGCAGAGGCAGGTGGAGGGGCCCTGCCTTAAAAAAGGGGACCGGGTTATCCTTCTGGATGATGTGGCCACTACCGGCAAAGCGATCATTGAGGCAAAGCAGGCTTTGGAGAAAATAGGGGTTATTGCCGAGGAAGCCATCGTGATCGTTGACCGCAATGAAGGGGCAGCGGATAATCTGGCGCAAGCCGGCCTGAAATTGGAATCAATCTTTAAGATCACAGACTTTGGTCTCTAGTGTTGAAGAAAAAGATTTTAGTAGTCGGGGGCGGGCCATCGGCAATGATGGCGGCAATCCGGGCAGCGGGGTTGGCTCAGGATGTCAGCCTCCTTGAAAAAAACAGTTCCCTCGGCAATAAACTCCTCTTAAGCGGCAAAGGCCGCTGCAATCTCACTAACTCACAAGACCTGGGATACTTCCTAAAACAATTCTCCAGGAACGGCGATTTCCTGAGGGATGCCTTTAAGAAATTCTTTAACCGGGACTTAATAGATTTCTTCCAGTCACGCGGATTAAAGCTTAAGACCGAACGCCAGATGCG
>JAHFFQ010000082.1:0-3472 GCA_023247875.1 Candidatus Omnitrophota bacterium
AGCGATAAGTATGAATTTTGCTTTGATCTGGCGGCCGTCAACCTTTATATCGTTTGCGGAAATGATCCGGGCTCTGGAATTAATAAAATCGATGCCGGCAAGCCCGGATCGCATGCCTTGGCCAAGCTGGGCAACGATCTTTTCTTTCCTTTCCTGTATTTTGCCGAAGTTAACGCGGGGATTGTCCAGCTCTATGCCGAAGCTTGATGACTTTTTCACAAGGGAATATATTTTTGCGGATTGAATTAATGTTTTGGTAGGTATGCATCCGGAGTTAAGGCAGGTCCCGCCGAGTTGTGCCGCTTCGATAAGGCAGACTTTCAAGCCTGCCTCCCTTGCCCTTATGCAGGCGTTAAAACCAGCCCAGCCTGCTCCGATAACCGAGAGATCATACATAGGGATTAAGCCGGCAACTGCGCTGCGGCCTGAGCCACGAGGCTCCCTGATTCGGCCAGCTTGGATTTTTCCTCCGGCGAAAGGTCTAACTCAATAATTTTCTCAATGCCGTGCTTGCCCAGGCGGCAGGGAACGCCAAGGCAGGTGCCCTTAATACCGTATTCACCGTTTAAGTAACTGCATAAGCCGACAGTGCGTTTTTCATCCTTGGCTATTGCCTTAACGATCGCAGCAATCGCCGCGGATGGGGCAAAAAAAGCGCTGCCCGTGCCAAGTGATTCTACGATTTCAGCTCCCCGGTTTACCGTGCGCCTGATCAATGATTCGATCTTTTTGTCGTCGATAAATTCATCGAGAGAAACCCCTTTAACCTTGGTAAAGCCGGGTAAAGGAAGCATTCCCTCGCCATGAACGCCGATAACCACCCCTTCTATATCCGTAGCCGCAAGGGTTAACTCCTGAGCAATAAGGTTGGTGAACCTGGCAGAATCAAGGCTTGAGCCCATACCAAAAAGCTTATTTGGTTTAAAGCCGGTTATCTTTAAAGCATAAAGGGTCATAATATCCAGGGGGTTGGTCACTATTATAACAATGGCATCAGAGGCCTGTCTTTTTATATTTAAACAGACATCTTTTAGTATCTGCGCGTTTTTTAATAATAGATCCTGACGGCTCATCCCGGGAGTACGCGCAAGGCCCGCGGTAACCACTACGATATCCGAGCCCTTAAGCTCAGCCTTATCATCGCTGCCCTTAATATGATAGTTGTATTTTAGGACAGGACGTGCATCCTCCAGATCCATGGCCTTGCCGGCTGCCCTGCCTTTAACTACATCCAAGAGCAAAACATCGCCCAAACCATCCTGGGCGATGCGCATAGCCGTTAAACTCCCCACATTTCCGGCGCCTATAATAGATATCTTCATAGCAACCTAACTTTTCTTTATCTTCTTAATAATGGCATCGGCCATTTCGCTGGTGCCGGCCGCGGATGGATCAAGGGAATCTGCCTTTAGATCATAGGTGACAAATTCTCCTTCGGCGATTATCTCCTTTACCGCGCTCTCAAGTTTTGCGGCAGCTGCTTCCTCTTTGATATGGCGCAGCATCAAAACTCCGGATAAGATCATCGCCGCAGGATTGACCTTATTTTTCCCTTTATATTTAGGGGCTGAGCCGTGTACCGCCTCAAAAACAGCCGCGTTCTCCCCGATATTCGCCCCGGGAGCGACACCCAACCCTCCGATCAATCCGGCGCAGAGGTCAGAGATAATATCCCCGTAAAGGTTAGGTAAAAGCAGGAGATCATAACTATTGGGTTTGGTCACCAGCTGCATGCACATGTTATCAACTATGGCTTCTTCAAAATTTATTTTTCCCGCAAAATCCCGGGCCACCTCACGGCAACTTTTGAGGAATAAGCCGTCGGTAAACTTCATGATATTTGCCTTATGCACGCAGGTGACCTTCTTGCGGTTATTCTCCAGGGCATACCGGAAGGCAAACCTGGCGATCCTCTCGGAGGCAAACCTGGATATCGGCTTGATCGTAATGCCGGAATCCGGGCGGATATTTTTAGCGGTATCCTCCTCGATCCGGCTGATCAGGGCCTTTGTCTTAGGGTCCCCTTCCTCAAACTCGATCCCCGCGTAAAGGTCTTCGCTGTTTTCCCTGATAATAACCAGGTCAATATCCTTAAAACGGCTTTTAATCCCCGGGTAACTCTTTGCCGGCCGCACGCAGGCATAAAGCGATAACGCCTGCCTGATCGCCACATTCACCGAACGGAAACCCGTTCCTATGGGTGTGGTGATCGGACCCTTAAGACAAACCCTGTTCTTCCTGATCGAATCCAGCGCTGACTGAGGCAGGATCTCCCCTGTCTTCTCCAGGGCATCAGCCCCGGCAGAAACCTCCTCCCAGGCGATGTTTACCCCTGTCGCCTCAATGCACCTCCTGGCAGCAAGGGAAACCTCGCAACCTATGCCATCTCCGGGGATCAGGGTTATTATATGTTTCATTTAGACTTTCAACTCTCCGTGTTTTTTATAATAGTTGACTATCCCGCCTTCGGATAAAAGCTCCTGCATGAATTTTGGCAGAGGCCTGATCTGTAAAGATATCCCCTTGGTTATATTCTTCACCACTCCCTTATCCAGGTCGATCTCTAAAACGTCATGCTCCTCTATCTTAGAGGTATCGGTCTGGATCAAAGGCAGGCCGATATTAAAACCGTTGCGGAAGAATATGCGCGCAAACTCACTCGCTAAAACCGCGACAATCCCGGCCTCCTTGATTACCAGGGGAGCCTGCTCGCGGCTTGAACCCATGCCGAAATTATTTCCCGCCACGATAATGGATTTACCCGGGGTGATCTTATCCGGGAAATTCGGGTCAATATCCTCCATGATATGTTTGGCCAGCTCCTTCATATCCGTAATGGCGAACTTATACCTGCCGGAGATGATGAAATCCGTGTTGATATTATCCCCTAATTTTACGCTTTCACCCACGATCATCACAGCTGCTTGAATTCCTCCCTGTTCTTGACCTTGGACATGGCCATATCCAGGGTAATCTGTTCTTTCTGGAACAACTCCTTTAAGGACTTGTCCATAGTGTGCATGCCATACTGAAAACCTGTCTGCATAAGCGTGGGGATCTGCTCGATCTCCTGCTCCCGTATAAGATTACGGATCCCCGGGGTTGCGGTCATAACCTCCGTGGCCAGCACCCTCCCTTTTCCCGAGGCGTGCGGCAGGAGCAGCTGCGAGACAACTCCCTGGAGAGAATCGGAAAGCTGAAATCTTATCTGCTGCTGCTGGTGCGGCGGAAAAACATCAATGATCCTGCTGATGGTCTGCGGCGCGTCAGGCGTATGCAGAGTGGCTAAAACAAGATGGCCGGTTTCAGCCGCGGTAAGGGCTGTGGCGATGGTTTCCAGGTCGCGCATCTCCCCGACCACGATAACATTAGGGTCCTGGCGCAGTGAATGGCGCAAGGCCTGGGCAAAGGAATGCGTATCCGAGTAAACCTCCCGCTGTTTAATTATGCTTTTCTTATTGTTATGGATAAA
>JAHFFQ010000082.1:3572-6636 GCA_023247875.1 Candidatus Omnitrophota bacterium
TCGGTTATGTATCCCTTAACGGCAGAAGCCGCCACTGTCGCCGGAGAAGCCAGGTAAATAAATGCCGCCGGATTCCCCATCCTGCCCTTGAAATTGCGGTTTGCAGTTGAGATGACCACCTCACCGTCTGAGGGAATACCGTTATGCGTGCCCACGCAGGGCCCGCATCCCGGGGCTACGATTACCGCCCCCGCCTTAATAAATATATCCACCAGGCCAAGCCTTATCGATTCCAGGTAAACCGCCTTAGAGCTCGGGGCGATGATCATCCTCACGAGCGGATGGACCTTGCGTTTATTCAAAACTTTGGCCGCTGCCTTAAAATCGCTGATCCTGCCGTTAGTGCAGGTGCCCAGAAAAGCCTGGTTTATCCTCACCTTCTCCAAAGATAGCGCAGGCGCCACATTATCCACGCTGTGCGGGATGGAAACCTGCGGCTTAATCCCGGAAACATCAAATTCGTAAATATTTTCGTAAACCGCTGTGCTATCGGCGGTAATTCCCTGGAGCCGTTTTCCCGGCTTAACCCTTGGTTTGAACCAGGCTAAAGTTTTCTTGTCTACCGGCATGAAACCGCACTTAGCCCCCATTTCAACCAGCATATTGCAGAAGGTAAAACGGCCGTCCATATCCATATTATCGATCACCGGCCCGGAAAATTCAACTGATTTATAGGTCGCCCCGTCGCTCTTCAAACTACCGATTATATGCAGGATCATATCCTTGGCAAAGACCCCTTTGGGGGGAGAGCCCTTGACGATTATCTTTATGGTCGCAGGCACCTTGAACCAGTTTTTACCGGTAGCCAGAGTTATGGCTAAGTCCGTAGAGCCGACCCCCGTAGAGAACGCGCCGAGTGCCCCATAGGTACAGGTATGCGAATCCGCTCCGAGCACCAGGTCACCCGGCAAAACCTTGCCTGATTCCGGGATCACCTGGTGGCAAACCCCGCAACCGATATCAAAAATTTCCGTTCCAAAAATTTTCGAGAAATCGCGCATCTTCTTATGCACCCGCGAAACCCCCTCGCTGGGGCTGGGAGCGCTATGGTCAATAACCATGCAAAAGTCGCTCTTTAATTTATTTACGCCCAATTCTTTGATCCGGTCGATTATTATAGAGGAGGTGCCGTCCTGGCCAAAAGCAAAATCCACTTTACACACGGCAAAATCACCGGCCGCCAAGGTCTTACCCGAATGCCGGCTTAAAATCTTCTCGGCGATGGTCTGGGCTATCACAGCGAAGCCACCCACCTTTCTATCCTGTCCATACCCTTGCGTATCTCCTCTATGCTTGTCGCGAAGCTCATCCTTACAAAATCATCCATCCCAAAACTAGCCCCCGGAATAACGCTCACATATTCCTCCTCCAACAGCCGCCTGGCAAAGCTCATGGAATCAAGCCTTGTTTTGGATATATCGCAGAAGATATAAAACGCGCCCCGCGGAAGTTGGAAACTTAACTTGGGGACTTTTTTCAGCCTTTCAGCCAGATAATCCCTTCTCTTCTGGAATTCCCGGCAGAGATCACGCGTAAAATCATCGGGTGCGCTTAAGGCGGCTACCGCGGCCTTCTGGGCTATGGAATTAGGGTTTGAGGTTGAATGATCCTGGAGATTTGAGATAGCCCCGGCTACATCGGCGGGAGCGCCCAGGTAACCTATGCGCCAGCCGGTCATGGAAAAGCTTTTGGATAAACCATTGACGGTGATGGTCAGGTCATAGATATCCTTGTTAAAGCTGCCTATGGATTCATGGCGGGAGCCGTCAAAAATTATCTTTTCATAGATCTCATCGCTGATCACGAAAATATTTTCTTCCACGCACACCTTGGCGATCTCCTCCAATTCAGAGCGGCCATAAATTGCCCCGGTCGGGTTAGATGGGCTGTTAAGGATCAATACCTTGGTTTTCTGGCTGATATGCTTACGCAGATCCTTAAGGGTAATCTTAAAATTATCTTCGGGTTTAGTTTTGATAAAACGAGGGGCCCCCTGGCAGAGGTGGACCATTTCAGGATAACTGACCCAGTAAGGCAAAGGAATAAGCACCTCATCATGCGGGTTCAGCAGCACCATAAGCGCGTTGTAAATACTGTGCTTAGCCCCGTTTGAAACAATTACCTGTTCGGGGGCATACTCCAAAGAATTATCCTTCTTGAATTTCTGGCAGATAAGCCTTTTTAATTCCGGTATGCCTGTGGTGGGGGTGTACTTGGTGAAGCCTGCCTTTATGGCCGCGATGGCTTCATCCTTTACGAAATCGGGGGTGTCAAAATCCGGCTCTCCGGCGGCAAAACTGACAATGTCCCTGCCTTCAGATTTCAATTTCCTGGCTTTGGAGGTTATCGCCAAGGTTGAAGAAGGGTGTATCTTTTTTAGACGCTCGGCAAGCCTTGTATCTATTTTCATGAAGGTTTTCTTTATTTACAAAGAATCACTTTTCTTCTTGAAAATACTCCTTATACCGGTTATAAACTTGGTTTGTGGCTTTTTGCTTTTTTCCGGCCTGTCTTTAATTACCTCTTCTTTGGATTCCTGCTTCTCCTCCTGCGCAGGGGCCTCCTTAACTTCTTTGGCATGCTTAAGTGCCTTGGCCTCTTTTTTCTTTATTTCGGTAAACTCAAAGATCACCATCTCGGCATTATCCCCGCGCCTTTTACCCAGCCCGATAATCCTGGTAAAGCCGCTTTGCCTTTTTGAAAAACGCGGCCCTATCTCGTTAAAAAGCAGGTTCACCAGCTTATGCTCTCCAAGCAGCTTTTGCGCCTGCCTGCGGCTAAAGAGGTTATTCGTTTTTGCCAGGGTGATGAGTTTTTCGACCATCTGACGAGCCGCCTTGGCCCTGTGTAAAGTGGTCTTGATGCTCTCAGAAATTATAATACTCCTGGCTAAACTCTTAATTGTGGCGTCATGCCAACTGGTAAAACGGTTTAATTGCAATTTTTTCTTGGCGTGTCTCATCTTATTTTAACCCTTCTTGACCTTCTTAGGGTCGATCTGCATGCCTAAAGTAAGCCCCATTCCCATAAGCAGCTCTTTGATCTCGGTGAGGGACTTCTTGCC
>JAHFFQ010000001.1:0-5465 GCA_023247875.1 Candidatus Omnitrophota bacterium
AGCGCAAGCTCCTTAATGGATATCGGGTTATCAGAACCCAGGTTGATGACCTCCCCGTTGGCTTTTTCATTATCCGCCAGCTTAATGATAATATCCACGGCATCATCAATATAGGTAAAACAGCGGCTCTGCGTGCCGTCGCCATACACCTGGATCGCTTTATGCGTCAGAGCGCTGCGTAAGAAACGCGGTATGACCATGCCGTAGCTGCCTACCTGCCGCGGGCCCACGACATTAAAAAGCCTGACTATAACCACAGGGAGGCCCCTTTCATCGTGGTATGCCTTGGCTAAAAACTCATCCAGCAATTTTGAACAGGAATAACTCCATCGGTTCACTCCCGGAGGCCCGATGACTACATCGTCATCTTCCCGAAAGGGGTAATTTTGCGACTTGCCGTATGTTTCCGATGTAGAAGTAAGCACTACTTTTACCCGCCTTGAGGAGGCATATTTCAAAATAGTGTGGGTGCCGAGAACATCATATATGATCGTATCCAGGGGCGTACCGACAACTTTTTTTACGCCTACGGTGGCGGCCAAATGATAAATAAGATCGCATTGCTCAACCGCCTTACTCACCAATGTTTCATCCGTTATAGAACCCGTCACAAGGCGAAAATCCGGGTTACCCAGAAAATCTTTTATATTATTCTCCCGGCCGGTTGAGAAGTCATCCATAACCGTTACTTTATATCTTTTCTTCAAGAGCTCCCTGGCCAAAGCTGAACCGATAAATCCGGCCCCTCCGGTAATTAAGATATTCTTTATCTTTTTAAGCGGCTGCGGAGTGGACCTCTTTAATACGGTTTTGATCCTGGCGATAAGCTCTTCCGGCTCATACGGCTTTGTGATGTAGTCGTCTAAGCCCATGTTCAGGGCCTTGATCATATCTGCCTGATCATGCTTTCCCGTAAGCATGATAACCGGCAGGTTCCGGGTATGCTCCGTGGAGCGGATTTTACCCAATACCTCATAACCGTCCATGCCCGGCATGAGCAGATCCAACACTATAAGATCCGGTGAATTTTTCTTTAAAAATTCCAAAGCTTCTTCGCCGCTTTCGGCCGAGGAAACAGTAAAACCGTTGCTCTTTAACCTGAAGGAGAGAAGAAGCAGCACGTCTTTTTCATTATCAACGATAAATATATGCGGCGCAGCCATTATAGACCTCAGTTGGCGGTGGGGCTGGGATTCGTCCCGCACCTTTTTAAACAATACAGGGTTATTACGGAGGAGGAAGGATTCGAACCTTCGGAGACTCTACAGCCTCAACGGTTTTCAAGACCGCCGCATTCGACCGCTCTGCCACTCCTCCAATTAAAGTTATCGAAAGGTGCGGGATTCAAGACTGCCGCTTTCAACCGCTTGAGCCACCCCACCCAAAACTAAAACATAAAAAGCTGTTTAAAAACAGAGCGGAATATATTCCCCGCCGTGGTAAAGGAAATATTGCAGAAGTTAACAAATGAGAACTCCTTGAAAATGAGGCTCAGGCCGAAGGCAAGCAGCGCCAGGTTCAGGATAAAAATGAAGGAAAACCCGAAAATATAATTCCCCTTTAAGAAATCACCCTTCTTGGTGCGAATGGTCTTGGCTGAAAATACCAGGTGCAGGACAGTGCTAAAACCAATCAGGAATAGGGCATATTCGAGCAACCAGTCGGATTTTATCCCCAGCGACAATAATCCGTAAATGATAAAAAACAAGATCGTGTATATCGGCAGGAGGAAAGGCGCCACATTGACCATCGGCTTAAAGAAGCTGAAGACTATCTCAAGTATTTTATGCCCTTTGTTATAGATAGACACCGGCTCCCAGATGAATAAATAGAGCCCCAGGAAAAAGATCGCCCCGTTCCAGAAGATCCCCTGCAGATCTTTGTTAACCAGGTTAAATTCATTCAGGAAGGACGCCGCGGAAGAAAAAACAAAGGGCAAAAGAAGCACCCCCAAAATAAATTTAATTACGCTAAAAGATTTGCTGAACAAACCGGATACCCGGTTGGAAAAATCCCCGCCGAAATTATAAGGTTCGTCGGCGGGAAATCCTTTTTTCTCTTTAGGGAGTTTTCTTTCAGGAAATTCTTTCTTGGCCATTTAAATACGGCTGCAGGGCTTTGGGAAGCAATACCGAGCCGTCCTCCTGTTGGTAGTTCTCTATTATTGCCGCGACGGTGCGGGCTAAGGCGACCCCTGAACCGTTCAGGGTGTGGATGAAATCCACTTTCTTGGTTTCTTTGCGGCGCATCCGTATATTTGCCCGGCGGGCCTGGAAGCTCTCAAAATTGCTGCAGCTGGATACCTCAAGCCATTTATCGCTGCCTGACGCATAGGCCTCAAGGTCATAACATTTGCTGGCGGCAAAGCTGATATCCTGCGTAGCAAGCACCTTTACCCGGTAAGGCAACTCTAACAGCTGCAGGACCTCTTCGGCGTTAGAAACCAGTCTTTCCAGTTCATCATAGGAATCTTCGGGCCTGACGAACTTCACCATCTCCACTTTATCAAATTCATGCACCCGGAAAAGGCCTTTGGTGTCCTTGCCGTATGAACCCGCCTCTCTCCTGAAGCAAGCTGTATAAGCAGTGTAATAAATGGGCAGCTTATCCTCGTCCAGGATCTCATCGCGGAAGATATTGGTAACCGGAACCTCCGCGGTAGGAATAAGGAAGAGATCATCATCTTTAAGTTTATACATATCCTCTTCTAATTTCGGAAGCTGTCCGGTGCCGAGCATGGAGGCGCGGTTAACCAGGAAAGGCGGGAAGACTTCGGTATAACCGTGTTTGTTAATATGCAGGTCGAGCATAAAATTGATCAGGGCCCGCTCAAGCCTGGCGCCCCAGCCCTTAAAAAGAATAAAATTTGAGCCGGTTATCTTGGTTGCCCGGTTGAAATCTATGATATCCAGGTTCTGGCAAAGCTCCACATGGTTAAGCGGCTTAAAATCAAATTTTCTCTCTTTTCCCCAATCGCGCACGACCTTGTTCTGGGAGGCATCGCCTACCGGTATAGAAGGATGCGCTACATTGGGGATATTCAAAAGCAGCTTATTTAATTCCACTTCTCCCTCTTTTACCTGCCTCTCCAGGTCATTGATACAGCTTGAGATCTCTTTCATTGAGGAGATCTTTGGCTTAGCGTCTTTTTTCTCTTTAAGCAGGACACCGATCTCATCATTGGCTTTATTGCGCCGGCTGCGTAATTCTTCAAGTTCGGCTAACACCTTACGCCGGGTGTCGTCGATTTTAATAAGCCCGTCGATGTCAAGTTTTAAGGCGCGGTTTTTAACCGACTGCTTTACCAACTCCTGATTTTCCCTGATGAATTTTATGTCTAACATTTTTGGCAAATCTCCCGAACTACACTTATCTTGTCGTGGGACAGTCCCCTTCGGGGACAGTCCCTACTGGCAATACTTGACTTGACGCCTATCAACCTTTGATTACGCCTACCGGACGCATCCTGCAGACGCGCTTGGAGATACCGGCATTATGCACCACATCTACCACGTCATTTACATCTTTATATGCCTGCGGCGCTTCTTCCGCCACCGTTGCGCGGCCGGAAGCTTTTACTATTATACCTTTAGATTCCAATTCTTTCAATAACATATCCGAATTGATGGACCTGGAGGCGGCAGTGCGGGATTTCAAGCGGCCTGCGCCGTGACAGGTGCTGCCAAAAGTTTCCTGCATTGCCTTCTCCGTGCCTACCAGTAGATATGAGTTCCTGCCCATGTCTCCGGGGATAATCACCGGCTGGCCGATCTTTTTGTATCTTTCAGGTAATGCCGGATGCCCGGGGCCAAAAGCGCGGGTTGCTCCTTTGCGGTGCACACACAATATTTTCTCCTTGCCGTCTATCTCGTATTTTTCTAATTTCGCGATATTGTGCGCCACGTCATAAATAAGATGCATCCCCATCTTCTGCCAACTCATCCCAAAGATCCTCTCAAAGGTTTTGCGCGTTAGGTGCATAAGGCACTGCCGGTTATTCCAGGCATAATTTGCCGCGCACCTCATTGCTCCCAGGTATTGTTGGGCCTCGGGAGAATTGACCGGCGCGCAAACAAGCTGCCTGTCAGGAACATTAATCCCGTATTTCTTCAAACACGGCATCATAGTCCTGACATAATCATCACAGATCTGATAACCAAATCCGCGGGAGCCGGAGTGGATCATCACCACCACCTGGCCCAGATCAAGCCCTAAGCTGTCGCATTCCTCCCGGCCATATAGCTGGTCGATCACCTGAACTTCCAGGAAATGGTTGCCCGAACCTAATGTCCCTGCCTGCGCCCTGCCTCTTTCATAGGCCCTCTCTGAAACTACTCCAGGGTCAGCTCCCGGTATCGCGCCATACTCCTCCGTGCACTCCAGGTCCTCCTGGGTACCGAAACCCTGCTCCACCGCCCATTTGGAGCCCTTGACCAGAATCTGCTTTTCCTCTTTAGAGGTAACTCTTATATCCCCTTTTGAGCCGACACCGCAAGGAACATCTGAGAATAAAGCATAAACCAGCTCTTTCAGTTTTGGCTTGATATCATCGTATTGAAAATTAGTTTTTACCAGCCGCACCCCGCAATTTATGTCAAAACCCACGCCACCGGGAGAGACTACTCCGCCATTTTCAGGATCGGTAGCCGCCACTCCTCCGATCGGGAAACCGTATCCCCAGTGAATATCAGGCATTGCCATTGAAGACTTCACGATGCCCGGTAAAAAAGCAACATTCGCCACCTGCTCTAAGGCCTTATCCTCCCGGATAGCTTTGAGCAGCTTCTCGTCGGCATAGATCAATCCGTCCACGCGCATCCCCGGCTTATAGCCGCGGGGAATACGCCAATGGTAATCATCAATTTTCTCAAGGGGGATATTATCGGACATCTGTTGTCTCAGACATCGAAGATCACCTCTGCCAGCCAGAGGGAAGCTGTTTTTTGGACCTTCAGTTGATGGTAGGTGGCGGCCTTGATCTCGGTATTGACCTTGTAATTCCTTATATCGCATCCGACAGCAATGGCGTCAATAAAGTTCTCATTGACCTGGTTTATTTGGATATCTTCAAAGATGAGGCCTTCCACGGCAGATGCCGAAAGCAGCTCATTCAGCCAGTTGACAAAAAGCTCCTCAACGTTATCGGCCTTTTGCGCAATCACAATCTTATGTTTTTCCGGGTATTGGGTCTTTTGCTTCTCGGCGGAGATATCGGTTATGGCAAGCGCAGCGCTTTTAAACAAACCTGCAAGGTCGCTGGCTTTAACCCTGATGCCGATATCTGCGGTATGCTCTAATAGCTCGTAGTCTTTCACCGCTTTTTTAGGTAGGGTAAATAAATAGTGGGCCATGGTGGAGTCGAACCACCGACCTTGACATTAAGAGTGTCCTGCTCTGCCAATTGAGCTAATGGCCCAAAGATCCAGGTTCCTATTCCAGCCATTAGCGAAATCCTCGCTAGAGGA
>JAHFFQ010000001.1:5565-10538 GCA_023247875.1 Candidatus Omnitrophota bacterium
GGGCCATGGTGGAGTCGAACCACCGACCTTGACATTAAGAGTGTCCTGCTCTGCCAATTGAGCTAATGGCCCAAAGATCCAGGTTCCTATTCCAGCCATTAGCGAAATCCTCGCTAGAGGATGAGCTAATGGCCCTAAAAATCAAATTTGATTTTCTATTTTAACCTAAATTATGGTTTTTTGCAAGGAGCAATAATTAACTATTGTGCCCCGGAATTTACTTAATTCGATGTTCCGCTAAAAATAATAAACAGGATAGTCGTGGTCAAAATAACCAATATCGCCGCGATATGGAAAAGGTATTTGTGTTTCAGTATTCGTTCAAACAATTATTCCTCCTTAGGAGCGCTTGCGCTCCTCAACCTCGCAGTGCAGCTGCTTGCTGATTATCCGCTCGGTCTCGGCCTTGGTTTCGGCCATCCTGACAAGCTCCTCCTGCAGTTTTAGGCGATTGGCTGTTTCCTTCTTCAGCTCCAGCCATCTGCGCCAGGAGAAAACAGCAAAACTTATGCTTAATGCCAAAAGTCCGGTGATAATTTCATCAATCCAGGTTATTGCTTTAGGATTCTCCTGGAACACCCTCATAAGATACTCAAATAGATTGAAACAATACGAAAGAACAAATACAATAATTAGAATAGCGGCAATAACGAGCAGGTCTTTGCCGCTTGTAGATAGACCTTCAGGTTTTTTCTTCATGTTTTCCTGTAGTTTCTGCATAATAAAAATAAATGCGCCTGGGAGGAATCGAACCTCCAACGCCTAGCTCCGAAGGCTAGCGCTCTATCCAATTGAGCTACAGGCGCATTGCTCATCTATCCTCCCGCCAAAAAATGGCGGGATTAATTTGCACAATAACTTACTCACACTATTGTGTTCGTAAGTTATGTGCTCATTAAAATTGAGCTACAGGCGCAAGCTTATATTATCTCCGCCTTATCGCCTAATATCTTCTTGATCTTTTCAAGCTTAGCCCTTGGTACAGGAAGGACATTTTCTTCGGCAGTTTTGCGCACCGGCGAGTTAAGCTGGATCTTATCCGGGTTTACGCGCCGGATCACCTCTTTTAATTTATTGATATGCCCGATGCCGTCATTTACGCCTGAAACAAGCATTATCTCAAGCCAGAGCTTGCCGCGGAATTCCTTACTGAAGGCAATTAATCCGGAGATGATCTCATCCAATTTTATGCCGCGATGCGGCCGGTCTATGCGCCTGAATATCTTTTCATCAACCGCATCCAGCGAAGGAACAACCAGGTCTGCTTCTAAAAGCGCTTTACGCACACAGGGATCGCCTAAAAGAGTGGAGTTAGTTATTACCGCGATGCTGCAGTCGGTGAGGCCTCTTACCCGGCTGATCAAATTGCCGATCTGCGTATTTAAGGTCGGCTCCCCCAGGCCGGAAAGAGTCACAAACTTAAGCCCTTTGGCTGTTTTGGGGTTCTCCCTAATCCAGGATTTTAGTTCAGTAATGATCTCATCCGGGTCGGCGTATTCTTTTCTTACGCAGACGCTCTCTACTGTTCTGCCCCACTGGCAATAAATACAGTTAAGGTTACAGATCTTCCCTGGGCTTAAGCTTAAACCCAGGGAAAGCCCGAGCCTGCGCGATTTTATCGGTCCGTATATGTATTTGAGCACCATAACCTAAACATTAGGGCGCTACCTATTTCTAAGTGAGCGCCCTAAGATTTGCTTTAATCTTTTAGCCTCTTATTTTACCTCAACCACGCAGTTATGCGAGCCCAACGCGTTGGCTACGCAGGAGGTGCAGCGCGGGTCATTCATCCAAGAACCATCAACGATAAATTTGTACTCATATCTTCCCGGCTTCAAACCCAATTTAACTAGCCAGGTGCCTTTACTGTCCTTCTTAGCCGACAATTTCTTCTCATCCCACTTGTTGAAGTTTCCCGCAAGCACGACCTTCCTGGCTTCAGGGGCGTATAATTTAAACTCTGTTGGCTTTGTCCCAGCAGCTACCCGTGGCATAGCTCCCTCCTTTTTACTTACTTTTCTCATACGTTTATTTTTGCACTACAATCAAGCGCTGTCAAGGATTTTGTTTAAAGCGCAACTATGGAAATGCCTTTTTTATCCGCCAGCCTGATGCTTTCCTCTTTATCTATGAAAATGGTCTTGCCTGCCTCAAAGGCAAGACAAGCAGCCTTTGCTTTAGCAAGGTTCTTTACGGTATTTAAGCCCACGACGGGAATATCAAAACGCATGTCCTGCTTTGGCTTGCTTACTTTGACGATCACAACCTTGCCCCGGGATATTTTTCCCGCCCGCCGGATCAGGCTGTCCGTCCCCTCCAGGGCTTCAACCGCGACAATGGCCTTGGACTTGACCGCGACTGTCTGGCCGATATCCAGGGAGGCTACGGCCTTGGCCAAGCCTAAGCCGAAATAAATATCCTCCCATGTGGCAAAATCAGGCTGGCGTTTAGTAAGGGTGCCTTTCTTAGGTAGATGCTCGTCGATAAATGTAGTGGAATCCAGAAGATTTAGCCCCGCTTCCTCCAGGCGCTGGGCTACCGCGCCGAAGAGGGTATCAGCTTTCTTATCCCTCAAGCTGGCTAATATCTGTTTTAATTCTTCGCTTTTGTTGATCTCCCCGCTGAATAACCTTCGGGGGCTGACCTGGCCGGCCATAACCACATTATTGACCCCTTCGGCCCTGAATATATCGAACATTTTGGGGAAATCAGCCAGCTCCAGCCAGTAGATCTTATCGACGAGATTATTTAATTTCGGGGAGGTGTCTCCTTTGATAGCGACAGCGATGATGCTGCAGCCTTTCTTCCTGGCGCTGGCGGCAAAAAGCAGGGGAAACTTTCTGTTCCCGGCGATCAAGCCGATCTTTTCCATAATCTTCACCACCCTTAGAAGGGGACAGTTCTCCGATTGGTTTCAGAAACGGTCCTGCTTTGGGTTGAGAAACGTCCCTACCTGGCGGAGCGGGACATACCGCGCTCCGAGTTTTTGGCGAAATTAACCAGATAGGATATCTCTTTGGTCTTCTCCAGTTCTTGCTCCGCTTTTTCCAAGGCGTGTTTCAGGGATAACCCGGAGTTAAAGAATAGCTTAAAGGCCTGGTCGATCTTCCTAATAGAATCATTGGAGATCCCGTTGCGCCTTAAGCCGACAAGGTTCAGGCCATATACGCGGGCCGGGTGTCCGTCGCAGGTGGAAAACGGGGGAATATCCTGGACCACCTTGGAGCATCCGCCGATGATCGAAAGCATGCCTATCCTGACAAACTGATGTATGGCGACGATGCCGCCGACCACTGCCTTATCCTCAATAGTCACATGGCCTGCCAGAGTACAGTTGTTGGCCAGGACGCAGCCATTACCCACCACACAGTCATGGGCAATATGCGAATAAGCCATAAGCAGGTTATTATTCCCCACGATTGTCTTGCCGCCATCCTGGGTCCCCGGGTTAAGGGTACAATATTCACGGATAATATTATTATCGCCGATCTCTAAAAAAACTTTCTCGCCTTTGAATTTAAGGTCCTGGGGACGGCTGCCGACCACTGCACCCGTGAATATTTCACAGCCCCTGCCGATAGTAGTATTGCCTTCGATCACGCAGTGGCTGCCGACTTTAGTATCCGCTCCGATAACTATATTATCGGAAATCACGCTGAAAGGCCCGACGCTGACACTATCGGCTAATTTTGCTTTAGGCGAAACTATGGCAGTAGGATGTATATTCATATTTAATTCTCAACCAGCGCAAACATTAGATCGGCCTCCGCTACGACCTTGCCGTCAACTAATGCCTTGCCGTGCACAGAGCCGATCTTAGAGCGCATCTTGCCTGCCTGGACCTCGAAAACCAGCTGGTCCCCGGGTACAACCGTTTTCCTGAATTTAGCGTTGTCAATGGCCATAAAAAATGCCAGCTTCCCGCGGTTCTCGGCACTCGCCAGCATCATCACCCCGCCGACCTGGGCCATGGCCTCAAGGATAAGTACCCCGGGCATAACCGGACGGCCCGGGAAATGGCCTTTGAAAAAATAGTCGTTTATGGTCACGTTCTTATACCCCACCGCGCGCTTGCCTTTTTCCAGGTGAGTTATGCGGTCAACGAACAAAAATGGCTGGCGGTGCGGCAGTATCTTCATGATCTCATTGATATCCAAAGCTCCATCCATAGAATCGGCTCCTTTGTCTTTCATCCTCTCCTCGTAAAGTTTGGCGGCGATCTTTAAATTCAAGGAATGCCCGCTTTTTAAGGCGATCACATGCCCCTTGATAGGGAAGCCGGCCAGATAAAGATCCCCGATCAGGTCAAGTATCTTGTGCCTGACAAACTCATCCTTAAAACGTAACTTATTCTTGATCACTCCCTTTTTGCCCACGACCAGGGTGTTCTCGTAATTGGCCCCCAGTCCCAAACCCTGGTTTTGCAATTCGGCTGCTTCGCTTTCAAGGCAAAAGGTGCGCGCCGGGGCAATTTCAATTTTGAAGGATTCAGGGTTGACCTTTACCTCCAGGAATTGCGCCTCAAGCAGGGGATGGTCATAGTTTAAGGTATAGGAAACCTTGAATTCTGGCGAAGGAACAATGGTAATCGAAGAACCGGCCTCCTCCACGCAAATGGATCCCTTGACCGCGTAAACATACCTCTCATTATTCTGCTCTTTAATCCCGGCTTTTTCAATCCCCTCCACAAAATTTACCGCGCTTCCGTCTAATCCGGGAAGTTCATTAGAGTCTATTTCCACATCAATATTATCTATCCCTAAGCTGGAGAGGGTTGCCATAAGATGCTCCACGGTCTGCACCTCAACACCATCCCCGCCGATGGAGGAACGACGGCTGAATTTAGGGGAAGAAAACAATGACCCCGCATCAGCCTTTATTCTGGGAGAGCCCTTGATATCCGTGCGGATAAAGGTCACCCCGGAATCGCACTCGGCGGGCTTAAGGGTAATGTTGACCTTATTTCCCGTATG
>JAHFFQ010000001.1:10638-12466 GCA_023247875.1 Candidatus Omnitrophota bacterium
AAAACAATGACCCCGCATCAGCCTTTATTCTGGGAGAGCCCTTGATATCCGTGCGGATAAAGGTCACCCCGGAATCGCACTCGGCGGGCTTAAGGGTAATGTTGACCTTATTTCCCGTATGGATGCCCGCGCCGGACAGCACGACCTCCTTAAGTATTGTTTTTTGCTTTCCCATTTATTTCTTTTCTAGTCTTTTTTCCAGCTCTTCGATCTTTTTCTTCAACTCCTTGACCAGATCAAACAGTTGGGGGAGGTTTTGCAGGCTGGCATTCACTCTTTGCGAGGTCATAAAAGGCCGGGCCGGATAGCCTGAAACCATGGTATCAGGCGGGACAGACTTGCTTACCCCTGACTGCGCGGTCACGACCGCATTATCCCCGACGGTAATGTGGCCGACAAGCCCCGCCTGTCCGGCTAAAGTCACGTTATTGCCTATGATGGTAGAGCCGGATATGCCCACCTGGGCGACGATCAAGGAATTCTCTCCGATGATCACATTATGGGCGATCTGTACAAGGTTATCGATCTTGGTGCCGCGGCCGATGACTGTTTTATCAAAACGCGCCCGGTCAATAGTAACATTGGCCCCGATCTCCACGTCATCGCAGATCTCCACCGTCCCCACCTGGGGAATCTTATGGTGCAGGCCTTTGATGGTGGCAAACCCGAAGCCATCGGAACCGATCACGGTACCGGAATGGATGATCACCCGGCTGCCGATACTGACGCGCTCCCGTATGGATACATGCGGATAAATCAATGTGTTGCTGCCAATCCTGGTGTGATGGCCGATAAAGCACCCGGCATAAATTATGGTATTATCCCCTATAGTTACGTTGTCCCCGATAACCGCGTAAGGCCCGACAGCTACATCCTTGCCCAGGGAAACATTCCTGCCTATGACTACGGTATAATCCAGGCCTTTGGGATGGCCGGCTTCATCGGGAGCGATCATGGAGATGACTTTGGCAAATGCCAGGGAAGGATTAGCGGTTAAAATGATCGGCTTACTGGTTTTTTGCGCATCCTCCGAGGTGATGATCGCCGCGGCCCGCGTTTTCTCCATAAGCGGCATGTATTTAGGGTTGGCTAAAAAAGTAATATCGCCTTCCGTGGCCTCTTTGATCCCGGAGGCTCCCGTAATAATGATACTACCGTCGCCGACGACCTTGCCGTCAATAAGCTGGGCTAATTCCTTAAGTGTCTTTTGCATATGTCATGAAGCGGGAACTTGCTTATTATTTTCCGCCTTTATTCAATATATCGATGATCTGGCTGGTAATATCCATGCCCTTGGTCTGGTAGACCAGGACCCGGTCATTAAAAACCACGGTATATCCTTCCTTCTCGGAATATTTCTTCACCGCCTCTTCAATGTCCTTCATGATCTCCTTCATCTTTTCTTCCTGCTCTTTGCGCAGTTCAGCCTGCTTCTGCTGGTCATAATCGCGCAGGGCTTTTGCCTTGGACTGCAGTTCACCCTGTTTTTCTTCTCTTTGCTTATCATTGAGCAGGTTTAGCTTATCCTGGAAGGATTTAATCTCCTCAACCTTCTTATCCCGCTCGTCGGTATAAACCTTTTCTTTGCCGCTTAAGGTCTTATCGTATGCCTTGGTTTTGCTGTATTCGCTGAAAGTACGGCTCAAGTCAATATATCCGAGCTTATCCGCTGCCTGGGCGCTTCCCAGTAATAAAGCCGAAGAAAAAATCACCACCCCCAAAACTACCGCTGTCTTGCTCATCTTGCCTCCTCCTTATAATTGTACATTTGTTTTATTATTACGCGGTTAGAACCCGTGGCTGGCGCTGAAGTGGAACCTGCCATTGC